>CALDGV010000520.1 GCA_937941745.1 uncultured Prosthecobacter sp.
AGGTGACTGAAAAGGTCTGGCGGAAGACCCGCAGCGCCTCCTGCCGCAGATGGGCATTGGTGAAGATGGACAGGCCTGGATGCTGCTCGGAGATCGAAGCGGCCAAGGCTTCGGCATCAGAGCCCGGCTTCAGCATCAATGCCACACGCCAGGCCAGCGGCGCCTCAAACCAGCGTCGGAACACCTTCTCTGAGATCGTCACCGAGCCGCGCTCATTGCCGTAATCGGCGTAAACACCCACCAGCCTGACGGAATGCCCTCCTGGCAGCTCCAGAATCTGTCCTGCCTGCACCTGAAAACGTTCGGCAAAGCTCTCGTTCATGATGGCCGGCACCTCCTCTGGATTCGAAGGCTCCCACCAGGCCTCTTTTTCAGGCTTCTGCACCCAGGCATACAGATCATGTCGCCGGGTATGTTCGCCCTGGACACCCAGAACCATCGTTGGAGCTCCATGCAAAGTGATGCCACGGGCGCGCAGTTCAGCGACTTCGGCCACTTCCGGCAGACGACGCAGTTGCTCCACCGTTTCTGGGCGGATCTGATGGGTGCTGCTGGCACTCTGAGCCCCGGCACTGGAGACATAAAGGTCCATCTTTAACGTGCGCTCAATCCAGCCACGCATGGTCTGATCAAAGCTGGCCACCATGATGGCCATGCCCACAGTCATCGCCACCGCACTCGCCAGAGCCGCCACCGCAAAGCGATGCCGCACAGTTGGCCGGCGCAGATGGCTCAGGCCAAGGCGCAAGCTCACCCTTGCATCCAACGACAGCAGTTTCGGCAGGCGATGCAGCAGCCAGGCCGCTGCCAGACCCGTGCCCAGCAGCCAGACCAGGGCCGCCGCATAAGCAGCCAGCGGGAGCCGCGTGCCACCCGAGAGCCGCCAGGGGCCGATTTGGGCCAGCACCAAACCTGTCAGCATCAGCAGACCGCCCAGCCATTCCGCCTGCCACCATGAGCCGCCTGTGAAGACCGCCGCCTTCTTGCCCAGCAGATGCACCGGCGGTGTCCGGGCCGCCTCACGAGCCGGCCACCATGCCGCCAGCAGGCTCGTGGCCACGGCGATGGCCAGGCTCATGACTGCCTCCTCGATTTCCAGCGATGCCTGTCGCACGCTGGTGGCGCCATAAAGGGCATTCACCGTGCGGCTCACACCGCCCACTGCTGCCTGGGCTCCCAGCCAGCCTGCCAGCAGGCCCAGGCCGCCTCCCAGAAGCCCCAGCAGCAGGGCCTCCGTCAAAAAGGACCTTTGAATGGCTGCATCTGTGACTCCCAGGGATTTCAGGATGCCGATTTCCTCCCTGCGCCGGATCACCACGCCGTCCAGCGCCTGGAAAATGAGGTAACCGCCAACAAACAATGCCAAAAGCGACAGGATCGTCAGGTTCAGGCGGAAGGCCTCTGTCATGGTCCCGGCGAGGGTGCGCCGGTCTTCTGCGCCTGTTACCTGCCAGCGCTGGTTGGCTGCCGCCTTCAGCCGTTCACCCGTCTCTTCATGGAGGTTGGGAAACGCGGCTCCTCGCTGCACCACGACCTCCACCCGGTCCACCCGGCCTTTCTTTTGCATCAGTTCCTGCGCGCTAGGCAGGTCCATCAGCAGCAGGGATTCCGGCGGGGCGGGCACTCCGGGCACCTCAGGAATGACTCCGGCAACGCGCAGGCTCAGCACCTGCTCATGCAGCACGACTTCCAGTGCCTGCCCTGGCTTCAGCCCGCGTTTCTCGCTCACAAACACTCCGGGTTCGGAAGGCTTGGCATCCCCGCTCAGCCCTGCTGGAGCTTCGTCGCGCAGGTTCAGCAGCGCCACAAAGTCCGTGCCGACCAGTTTCCAGACCGCCGTCGTGCCGATCTCCGCCTTCCGCCCAGGCTGGAAGGGGGTCACGGTCTCCTCCACGACAGGCAGCAGATGCACCGGTCGCTCGGCCAGGGCTGATCGCATCTCCCGCAGCCAGTCTTGAGGCATCGAACCTGTGCTGCCTGTCACCGTCCAGTCTGCCTGCCGGGTGATACCCTGGGTGAACTGCTCAAAGCCCGCGAGCGCGGCCCGGTTGGCCAGCCGCATCGCCAGATAGACTCCCGAACCCAGCGCCAGGATCAGCATGAGCATCAGCTGCTGCCGCCAGGCCATCCACCAGTGCCGCAGGGCGCAGCGGCGAAGGATGAGCAGGGTAGGGGAGGTGATGTCAGCCATTCTCGATCAGGTTGGAGGGCGCTTTGCGAGCCCGCGAAGTCCGAGCATTACGATCAGGGAAGCCTCGCAGCCGTCTGTTTAAGCGCCAAAGCCCGCCCACGGCAAAGCTTCCTCTCCTGGGAACGGCGAAAGACTATTCCTGCCATGCCGCAAGGCTCTTCACCGGATCGGCGAAGTCGTCACTGCTGTGCAGATGGGGGCGAGCCTTGCTGAAGCCGATCATGAACAGGATGCTGGCCCCGAACCACATGACAGGGATGGCCAGAATGCCGCTCCAGCTGAGCCAGGAATCCTGAGTGCCCGCCAGAAAAAGGCCTCCGCTAAAAAGGCCCAGGCCGGTCAGGCTAGCCAGACGGTACTCCGAGCGTGCCGGGCTTTTGGGATCCGCTTTCTGAACGTTCTCATTCGTGCGCTGAGAAGGGATGTTGGGGCTGGTGAAGCTGTAGGTTGCGGCGTGCATGATGGCTGGGGGGTGATGCCTGCCAAAGTGGCTGCAATCAGGCCTGTGGTCATGTCCGCAGAGTTGTTGAAACTTCCATGCGCGACGTCATCCGAACGGATGACATGGGTAGGAGGCTGTGCAAGAATGGGACTGCATCAAGCAAATGCGGCGCAGGGGCCTCCTTCTGGTCGTAGTAAACTACAATCCGATTTTTCAACCGCCCACATGCCCATCAGAACCGCCGTCATTGATGATGATGCCGTCATCCGGCAGCTTCTGCAGATCATGCTGGAAACCGCTCCGGACCTTGAGTTCGTGGGCGGCTATGCAAACGCTGAAAGTGCGCTGAAGGACCTGCCTGGAAGCCTGCCTCCGCATGTTGTGCTGGTTGATGTGGGGCTGCCCGGCATCAGCGGAGTGGAGTGCGTGGAGAAGATGATGCATTGGCCGCTGCCTCCGCAGGTGGTGATGCTGACGAGTTCTGACAATGACGAAACCATCTTGAAATGCGTCGCCGCAGGAGCCTGTGGCTACCTGCTCAAGCCGGTGCAGACTCATCTGGTGGTGAGCGCGGTGCGCGAGGCCGCCTCTGGAGGTGCACCGCTGAGAGCGAAGGTGGCCAAGACCATGGTGGAGCTTCTCCGCCGGCATCGGCCTTCACAGGAAGCGACGCTGATGAAGGACCTGCCCGAGCTTTCGCAGCAGGAGAACCGCGTCCTGCATCAAATCGTCCAGGGGTGCCTCTACAAGGAGATCGCAGATGCCTTGCATCTGAGTGAAGGGACGGTGCGCACCTATGTGCAGAGGATCTACCGGAAGCTCGGTGTTCACAGCCGCTCTCAGGCCGTGGCAAAGGTGGCTGGAATCCAGCAGGAGCACGAGTCACCAGGAATCGTCAACGAAGGGTGAGGCATCCCGAACGGGATCAAGGGCGCTCCAGCGCCAGGAATGGACTGCCGGGAGTGTGTCATATTTGATCTCTTCTGGGAGCTTCTTGATCCTGACGGGGCTGGTGGGATTTCTCACGCAATAAAATCGTGAGGCAGTTCGTAAACTGGCCTCATGACCATGATACGCATCCAAGTCACATTTAGCCTAGTTGCGGCAGGCAGCTTGATGGGCGCCGCCACCAAGCCGGTGGCCTTCAACGAGGACATTCGTCCTATCCTGGCGGACGCCTGCTTTCACTGCCACGGCCCGGACCCGGGAACGCGCAAAGCCGGTCTCCGCCTCGATACGGAAGCCGGTTTCTTCACGGCGAAGAAGGGTGAGCAACCCACGGTCATCAAGGGCAGGCCCGAGGCAAGCAGCCTGTATCAGCGTCTGATCACCCAGGATGAGGACGAGGTCATGCCGCCGCCCGAAAGCCACAAGGAGCTGAAGCCAGCGGAGGTCGCGAAGATCAAGGCATGGATCGAGCAGGGAGCACCCTGGCAGCCGCATTGGTCGCTTATTCCGCCGCAGAAGCCTGCGCTGCCTGCGGTGAAGGAGGCCTCCTGGGTCAAGACCCCCATCGACCGCTTCGTGCTGGCTTCGCTGGAAAAGGCGGGCCTGCAGCCCGCGCCCGAAGCGGATGCCCACACCCTGGTGCGGCGCATGGCGCTGGACCTCACCGGCCTGCCACCTTCCGTGGAACTGCTGAAGAAGTATGCATCAGGCGGCAGCCTCACCGACTCGCAGCTCTCCCAGCTCATTGACGAGCTCATGAAATCTCCTGCCTATGGCGAGCACCGCGCGCGCTACTGGCTCGATGCCGCCCGCTACGGCGATACCCACGGCCTGCATTTCGACAACTACCGCGAGATGTGGCCCTACCGCGACTGGGTGGTGAAGGCGTTCAACCGCAACCAGCCCTTCGACCAGTTCACCATCGAGCAGATCGCCGGCGACCTGCTGCCAAACCGCACCGAAGAGCAGCTCATCGCCACGGGCTTCCAGCGCTGCAACATCACCACGAACGAAGGCGGCACCATCGACGAGGAGAACCTCGCGAACTACGCCGTGGACCGCGTGCAGACCATGGGCTGGGTTTACATGGGCCTCACCACCAACTGCTCGCAGTGCCATGATCACAAGTTTGATCCCATCACCATGCGCGACTTCTACTCGATGGCCGCGTTCTTCCGCAACACCACGCAGGGGGCCAAGGACGGCAACTCCAAGGATGGCAAAGGCCCCGTCCTGGTGATTCCAAACGAGAAGGACAAGCCGCGCTGGGACAAGCTGCCCGCTGAGATCGCCGAAGCCACCAAGCTGCGCGATGAGCGTCGCAAGGCTGCTGGAGCCGATTTCAACGCCTGGCTCGCCTCGGCGAAGCCGGAACACCTGGATCAGGATGTGCCCACCCAAGGTCTGCAGGTGCACCTGCCGCTCAATGAAGGCGTCGGCAACGAGATCGCCAATGTCTGCGGATCCCCCGCCAAGGCCAAGGCGCTCGGCCAGATATCCTGGACTCCCGGTGGCAAGCTGGGTCCGGCTCCGGTGATCAAGCCCGGCAGCACCTTTGAAGTCAGCGATGCAGGCGATTTCGAGCTGAACCAGAAGTTCAGCTACGGTGCCTGGGTCAAAGCAGGCCGCAACGGCGTCTTTGGCGCCATCATGTCCCGCATGGATGAGAAGAACGGCTACCGTGGCTGGGACCTCTGGCAGAGCGACCGCGCGGTCTCCGTCCACATCGTCGATAAATGGAGCGACAACGCGCTCAAAGTCACCACGCGCGATGCCGTGCTCAAGCCGGGCGAGTGGCAGCATGTCTTTGTCACCTACAACGGCAGCGGCAAGGCGGCCGGCATCCAGATTTACATCAACGGCGTGCCGCAGAAGCGCATGATCGTGAACACGAACACGATCAAGCCGAAGGCCAGCATCCGCACCACCGTGCCGATGAAAATCGGTCAGCGTAGCGACGGGGCCATCTTCGCCGATGGCAGCGTGCAGGACGCCCGCGTGTATGACCGCACGTTGACCGAGGCCGAGATCAAGACGCTGTCGAATGTCGGCCCGCTGCGTGCCATCCTCGCCGCTGCGACGGACAAACGCACCCCGCAGCAGCGCAACGCTCTTTTCGCCCATTACCTCGCCACGCGTGACGCACAGTGGATGAAGCATGATGGCGAGGTGAAGAAATTTGAAGCGGAGAAGGAGGCCATCAAGGCGCGCAGCCCCATCACGCATATTCAGGAGGAGGTCATGAACGTCACCCCGATGGCGCACATCCTCGCCCGAGGTGCCTACGACAAGCCGGGCGAGCGTGTCGAAGCCGCCGTGCCCGCCGCCTTGGGCAAACTGCCGGAAAAGGCGCCGAAGAACCGTCTCGGCCTCGCGCAGTGGGTCATAAGCAAGGACAACCCCCTCACCTCCCGCGTCACGGTGAACCGTTTCTGGCAGGAGGTCTTCGGTCAGGGCATCGTCAAGACGCCGGAGGACTTCGGCATCATGGGTGCGCCTCCGAGCCATCCCGAACTGCTCGACTGGCTTGCTGTGGAGTTCCGCGAGAGCGGCTGGGACGTGAAGAAGTTCTTCAAGCTGCTGCTCACCAGCGCCACCTACCGCCAGAGCGCTGCCACCACGCCCGCGAAGCTCGAAAAAGACCGCGACAACTCACTGCTCAGCCGAGGCCCGCGTTTCCGCATGGATGCCGAGATGCTGCGCGACTATGCGCTGGCCTCCAGCGGCCTGCTTTCTGCGAAGATGGGCGGCCCCAGCGTGAAGCCCTACCAGCCCGAAGGCATCTGGGATGTCGTCGGCCTGCCTGGTGGTGACACGCGCAACTATGTGCAGGACAAAGGCGAGAACCTCTACCGCCGCACGCTCTACACCTTCTGGAAGCGCATGGCCCCGCCGCCGAACATGGAAGTGTTCAACGCCCCCAGCCGCGAAGTCTGCACCGTCCGCCGCGAGCGCACCAACACCCCGCTTCAAGCCCTCGTCACGATGAACGATCCGCAATTTGTCGAAGCCGCCCGCAAGCTCGCCGAGAAGGCTCTCAGCACGAAGGAACCGCTCTCCTTCATCGCCGAGCGCATCCTCTGCCGCCCGCTCACGGCCAAAGAGAAGTCCATCATCGAAGCCAGCCTCTCGGATTTGCGCAAGCATTACAGCGCCAATGCCGCCGACGCCGAAGCCCTTCTCAAGGTGGGCGAATCGCCGGTGGATGTGAAGCTCGCCAAAAACGAACTCGCCGCGTGGACGATGCTCACGAACCAGCTCTTCAATCTGGACGAAGTCCTCAACAAGTAGCGGGGAGGAGTTTCAAGTTTCAGGTTTAAAGTTTCAAGTTCACCAGAATCGAACGCTTATGGCCAAGATCGAAAAGTTTGAGG
>CALDGV010000521.1 GCA_937941745.1 uncultured Prosthecobacter sp.
CTCGCTGCTGAAGCCTGCGGCCTCCAGCTCCAGGTGTGCTGCAGACTCGCGGCGCTCACCTTCCACGCCTTGGAATCGCATCGGCACGCTCACGATGCTTCGGGCGGGCAGGGCCACCCAGCCCACGCCGCGCCACTGCCGAGGCTCACTCTCTACCGCCTGCATCTGCCCACCCCGGGCACGCCAGGCCCGGAATCCCTCGGGTTGAGGGAGGATCAGCAGTTCATCGGGTTGTTTCATAGGTCGGAGCAGGCGGAAAAGGCGGGCGATACTAGAGAAGCAGGTCCCGAGTGCAAGGCGGGAGACAGCGCCTGGATGATTCAGGTTCAACATTCAAGCCACAAGCCCGTCACGCATTGTCGGAGCAGCCACAAAAAAGCCCGGAGACCTTGCGTGGTCTCCGGGCCTCAGGATTCAGGTCTGGATGCGGGATCAGGCCTTGTTCACGGCATACTCGTAGAGGCCGTGAGCACCTGGGTAGGGCACCGGATACTTGCCGTCCTTGTCCGCCACGAGCGGGGCCGGGCCGTCCATCGTCAGCTTGTCCACATTCGGGGCAAACTCATGGTCGTGCGCCATGAGCTGGTCGAAGGTCACCAGCTGGCCTGTGTGGGCGCTCATGCGGCCCATCACGGTCACGAGGCTGGCCATCGCGCCGCGCTCCACTTCGCTGTAGGGCTTGTTGTCGTGGATCGCGTCCACGAGGTCCTGCCACTCCAGGTCATAGGGATTGGGCTCCGGCTGCTTGCCGCGCCAGATGATGTCCTTGGCGCTCTTGTTCTGACCCTTGAAGGTCATCGCCTTGGAGGGGAAGTGGCCGGCGGTGGAGATGATGGCCATGCCCTTGCTGCCATGCACGTAGCTGGCGAACTCATTGTGGGTCTTCATCGCATTGCGGCCTTCCAGCCAGAACTTCGTGCCATCGCGGAAGGTGTACTCCACGCTGTAGTGGTCGAAGTTCTGGTCCACGTAGTCGCCGCGGTCGGTGCGGCCGCCGGTGGCCTTGGCCTCGATCGGGAAGTCGTTCTTCATCCAGCAGATTTCGTCGATGTTGTGGATGTTGAAGTCGCTGAACGCACCGCCGGAGGCCCACAGGAAGCTGTGGAAGTTCTTGATCTGGTAGATCAGCTCGTTCGGGTCCGTGTTCACGTCGCGAGGCTTGGTGAAGCAGGTGCCCACCGGGCCCTGGAGGCGGTAGGCGCGGCCCAGGATGATGTCGCCGATCTCACCCTGCTGGATGCGGTCAAAGAGCTCCCCGCGCACGCGGCAGTGGCGGCACATCAGGCCCACACCCACCTTCAGATTCTTGGCGGCGGCCAGCTTGCCCAGTTCCAGCATCCGCTTGCCGCTCGGGGCGTCCACGCAGATCGGCTTTTCCATGAAGACGTTCACGCCCTTCTCGATGGCATACTTGAACTGCACCCAGCGGAAGGCTGGCGGCGTGGCCAGAATGACGATGTCGTTCGGCTTCAACATGTCGATCGCCTTCTTGTAGGCGTCGAAGCCGATGAACTTGCTGTCGGCGGAGACGGAGAAGCGGTCCGGGTGCTTGCCGCTCAGGCCGTTGAAGCTGGCTTCGAGGCGGTTTTCCTGCACATCCGCCATGGCCACAAGGCGCGTGCGCTGCTTCACGCCCATCATGTTGCTGGCAGCGCCGGTGCCGCGGCCGCCGCAGCCCACCAGGGCCACGCTGATCGTGTCATCGCCTGCAGCATGAACGAACGGAATGTGAATCCCCGAGAGCACGGACAGGCCGGCCGTGGCCTGGGTGGCGGTCTTGATGAAATCGCGTCGGGACGAAGGAGCTGGGGTGTTTTCCATAGGAGAAAAAAGTCTGGAGGAAACCAACGCCATCCGGCAAGCATTCTTTGTCCAAAGTGGCCCTCCGCCCAGCCATTCTGTCGCTGGGGGCTGCGGCAGAAGGGCGGGTCACGACGGCGGCAGCACGATCTCCTATGTTTGGGGGTGTGCTCCGGGGGCCTTTGAGGCGGCTTCTGGGCGGGTTTGGGCCGACTCAGAATTCGTTGGGGAGGCGTCCAGGCTTTGTTGCAAAGTATCAGACTCCGTGATTGCCAGACAAAGTCCGCTGCATGTAGCCTCCGGGCTCCTGCGTTTATTCCGCCCCTTTTTCCCGACCCCCATGAGCAAAAAGAAAGCCGCCAAGCCCGCCCCGAAGAAAGCTGCCAAGCCAGCCGCCAAGCCCGCCAAAGCCGCCAAAGCCGCCAGCGGCTCCAGCAAGAGCCTCCTGACCGAAAACCGTGTATTCAAGCCCAGCGCGGAGTTTTCCAAGAAGGCCCGCATCAGCTCCATGGCGCAGTACAAGCAGATGCATGAGGAGTCCCTGAAGCATCCGGACAAGTTCTTTGGCCGTGAGGCGAAGGAGCTGACCTGGCGCAAGCCCTTCAAGAAGGTGCTCGACTGGAAGTGCCCGAACGCGAAGTGGTTCGTCGGCGGGCAGCTCAATGTCAGCGAAAACTGCCTCGACCGCCATCTGGACGGCCCGCGCAAGACCAAGGCTGCCATCATCTGGGAAGGCGAGCCTGGCGAGAAGCGCGTGATCACCTACCAGCAGCTCCACCGCGATGTCTGCCGCTTTGCCAACGTGCTGAAGCGCCACAAGGTGAAGAAAGGTGACCGCGTGGTGATCTACATGCCGATGGTGCCGGAGGCCGCTGTCGCCATGCTGGCCTGCACACGCATCGGCGCGATGCACAGCGTCGTCTTCGGCGGCTTCAGCGCGGAGTCCATCAAGGACCGCGTGCTCGACAGTGGAGCCACCGTGGTGATCACTGCCGACGGCGGCTACCGCCGCGGCGCCGTGGTGCCCCTCAAGAAGAACGTGGACGATGCCCTCAAGGGCGGTGACACGCCCGTGAAGACGGTGATCGTGCTGAAGCGCACCGGCCAGGACGTGCACATCGAGGAAGGGCGCGACTACTGGTGGAACCGCGAGCTGGAATACGTGGACGCCCACTGCCCAGCCGTGGCCCTCGATTCCGAAGCTCCGCTCTTCATCCTCTACACCAGCGGCAGCACCGGCAAGCCCAAGGGCATCCTGCACACCACCGGCGGCTACCTGCTGCACGCCTACATGACCTGCAAATACGTCTTCGACCTGCGCGATGACGATGTGTACTGGTGCACGGCGGACATCGGCTGGGTCACCGGCCACAGCTACATGGTCTATGGCCCGCTGGCCATGGGCGCCACCTCCCTCATGTATGAAGGTGCGCCGAACTGGCCGGAAAACGACCGCTTCTGGCGCATCATCGAGGAATACGGCGTCACCGTGTTTTACACTGCGCCGACCGCCATCCGCGCCTTCATGAAATGGGGCGACGACTGGCTGAAGAAGCACGACCTCAGCAGCCTGCGCCTGCTTGGCACCGTGGGTGAGCCGATCAACCCTGAAGCCTGGATGTGGTATCACAAGCAGGTCGGCGGCGGCAAATGCCCGATCGTGGACACTTGGTGGCAGACGGAAACCGGCGGCCATATGATCACGCCGATCCCTGGTGCCACCCCCACGAAGCCCGGCACCGCCACGCTGCCCTTCTTCGGCGTGGATGCCGCCATTGTGGACGACCTCGGCCACGAAGTGGGCACCAACGAGCAGGGCAAGCTCGTCATCCGCAAGCCCTGGCCCTCCATGCTCCGCGGCATCTGGGGCGACAAGAAACGCTATCAGGACACCTACTGGAGCGAGTTCAAAGGCTGGTACTTTGCCGGCGACGGAGCGCGCCGCGACAAGGACGGCAACTTCTGGATCATTGGACGCATCGACGACGTGCTCAACGTCGCCGGTCACCGTCTCGGCACCGCCGAGGTGGAAAGCGCGCTGGTTTCCCATCCTTCCGTGGCCGAGTCCGCCGTCGTGGGCCGTCCAGATGAACTGAAAGGTCAGGGCGTGGTCTGCTTCGTGACTGTGAAGGAAGGCATCAAGACCAGCCGCGAACTGGAAGAGGAGCTGAAGAAGCACGTTCGCAAGGTCATCGGTCCTGTGGCGACACCGGACGAGATCCGCTTTGCCGCCGCGCTGCCGAAGACTCGCTCCGGCAAGATCATGCGCCGATTGCTCAAGCAGATCGCCGCTGGCGAGACGCTCAAGGGCGACACCACCACGCTGGAAGACATCAACGTCATCGCTGCTCTGGCCGCCGCCAGCAGCGAGGACTGATCCTCCTGCGCAGAGCCTGCACTCAACCTACACGACAACCTGCCTGGCCGCGAGCCGGGCAGGTTGTTTGCTTTAACGGGCAGGCCCTGAAGCCCGGCACGTCAGAGTCCGCGGGGAGACATGGAATAGAGTCCGAGCGTGGCCTCATAAGCATCAGCGGAGTTCATGCGCTTTTTCTCGTGTCCGGCCCCCCATGAGTCGGTGAAGAGGATCTGATTTTTGACCGCATTGTAGCCGATGATCATGCGCATGTGGCCACCGCTGACCTGCCCGCCCTCGGGCAGTGGCGGCTCTTCGGGAAACTGGCCCAGCGCCAGCGCCCAGAGCAGGGGCACGCCTTTGTCCACATGCTCCTTGATGATGCTGGCAAAGACCTTGGTGGAGACCCGCCGGCGGCCGTTGCTGCTGTAATACAGCTCGGGGTTCACCAGTGGCTTGAAGGTGACGCCATACTTCTGGTCCACCCTGGCCAGGCTCTTTTGCATGGCCAGGGCGTTGGCCCCGCGCTGCACATCCACGCTCAGGATCTGGGCCATCTCATGCTGGTCGCAGGGAATGCGCATGTATTCCAGCAGGCGCTGGCAGCTCGCGGCCACGCAGTAGCCCTTGGCCCCCTGGTCCACCATGGGCACGCCGGAGATGAAAACATCGCCGCCGGGTTCACGGCTGACGTTTTTCTGCAGGGTCATGCGCTGCACCCCCAAGCTGAGACGGCCCATCGTCCAGTCCGCCTGATCGGGAGCCGCCAGCTTCAATCGCAGAAATTCCGGCGCACCCTCGCCGCCTGAACCTGGCAGTTCATTGTGCTCCATCAGCACCACGCCCTGCGGGCTCGTCCACATCCAGGCGACGATTTTCACGGCACCCGCCCCCATGCTGAGCTGCCGCCTGGGGGCGACTTTCAGCGTCTGTCCGAGGTTCTGCCCCACACGGCGCACCAACGCCTCAAACTCGGGGACCTGCATGGGGCCGGAATCGCCCCGGTTGTAGATGGAGAGGGTGGCACGCGCGGCACGGCCCTGGACGAATTCAACGATGACCTCCTCCGCCTTCACCTGACCTCCGAAGAGGCTCAGCGTGGTGGTCGCATCCACGAACATCTGCCGGGAGAAGCGGGCTCGGTCTCGGGCGGTGGTGAGCCATTCAAACTGCGGTGGTTTTTCCGGCCGCTCGCTGCGCGGAGTGTAGAGCGTTTCGAACTGCTCCGGCGTGGTCTTCCAGAGGCTGCTGCCCTGCAGCAGCGGATCGAGGTCGGCGGTGATCTCCAGTGCGGAGGCGCTCAGGCTGGCCAGACAGGCTGTCAGGATTCCAAAACCACGAAGTCTCACACGCGGGGGATTTTTCATGGAAGGGAAGGCTACCCGTGCCGCCCACCTGAGGTCAATCCTCACCTGTCCGCTAAGGGGCCCAGGATCAGGCGACCTCTTCCGTCTCCGGGGTGGGCGTTTGGGTGACCTTGGGAACCAGGGTTGGCGAATAACGCGGACGCTGGGAGGACTGGCTGAGGCCGCCGACGAGCACCACGCGCACGGTGTCGAGCAGGATGAGTAGGTCGAAGATGACCCCGGCATGCTTCAGGTAGTAGAGGTCGTATTCCAGCTTGCAGCGTGCGTCCTCGGTGGAGGCGCCATAGGGATAGCAGACCTGTGCCCAGCCAGTCAGGCCTGGGTGGATCATGTGACGCTCTTCATAGAAGGGCAGGACCTCCTTCAGGGCATCCACAAAGGCTGGCTGTTCCGGGCGCGGGCCGACGAAGGACATCTCGCCTCGCAGAATGTTGATGAGCTGGGGTATTTCGTCGATCCGGTAGCGGCGCAGCAGGGCGCCGCCAGGGAAGACGCGGCTGTCTGCCTTGCCCGAGGACCACTGCGGACCGTCTTTCTCGGCATCGGGGCGCATGGAGCGCAGCTTGAGGATCTCGAAGGTCTTGCCAAAGCGGCCCACACGTTTCTGGCGGAAGAAGACCGGCCCTTCTGGAGAGAAGAACTTCACCAGCGCCACCCCGGCGAGCAGGAAGGGGCTCAGGCAGACCAGCAGCGCCAGCGAGGTCATCACATCGAAGGTGCGCTTGAGCTTGCTGAAGTAGAGCGCCCTGGGAGCGCACTCGGAGAGCATGAGCCACTCGTTGGTCACGAGATGCAGAGGCACATACTGGAGGTAGGATTCGCACAGGTTGATGAGCGGCGTGCAGGTGGTGCCCGAGTAGCGGAGGCGGCGCAGGTGCGGCCTCACGGCTTCATCTTCCAGTCTGGACTCGGAAAACACCACGCGGCTGATTTTGTGGCGGTTCACCAGGACACCCAGGTGCTTCACCCTGCCAAGAAGATCGCCCGAAGGTGGTGCACCGTGAACGTCCACCCGGCCCACGACCTGGACTCCACGTGGCTTCATGTCCTTGAAGCGCTGGTATTCCACCAGTTCATCCGGGGACTCCGCCACGAAGACAACACGCTCCGGGGCGAACTGATGCTTGTGGAACATGATCAGGTGATGCACGAACAGCACCGGCAGGGACATGCCCGCGCCCAGCGCCATGAAGCCGCGCCCGATGCGCATGCCAAAATCCACGTAGCCAACCACCGTCGCCACGATGAAGGCCACGGCGAAGGCGGCCATCAGCAGCACAATGTGGGCTCCAAAACGGTTGGAGCCTCGGGACTCGACGGAGTAGAGCCCGAAGATGTAGCTGGCGATGGCCAGCGCGAAGCCTCCTGCACCGATCGAGACTGCATATTCCTCCAGTCGGGAGAACTCACCGAATCGGATGTAGTTCGCTGAGAAAAAAGCGGTCAGGAAAATCGCACTGTCCCGCGTCGCACGGCGTGCGATGGCGAACCAGTGGGAGTTGCTCAGGAGAATCATGCAGTGTCTTTAATGCGAATCCCTTTCGGGGAGTGGAGTTTTACAGCGGTCTTCGATGGCAGTCAGCATCTAAAGCATGAAGTGCGTGGATTTTGGGCTGCTGATCTGCTCAGAGCATTTCTCCCAGTAGGTGGCAGCGCAGTGTGGCCAGGCGAGCGTGGCGGCAAATCCATGCAGGGCCTGTGCGTCGGGCGGGGCATGCAAGGCGCGGACAAGAGCCTCGGCGTAATCTTCTGCATTCCGTCGGGGCACCAGATGGCCACCGTGTGGAGAGGCCTCAAGGATTTCGTGGATGCCGCCGACGCGGGTCGAGACAAAGGGCCGGCCGGATGCCAGGGATTCGAGCAGCACGTTGGGAACACCTTCGTTATGGCTGGAGAGGCACACGACATCTGAAGCGCGCATGAATTGTGCCACTTCGGCCGGGCTTTTCCTTCCTGCCCAGATCAGGGCTTCTACAGGCAGGCCCTGCGCGCGGGCTCCTGCGGCAAGTTCGTTTTGCAGCGGTCCACTGCCGATCAGGACGAGCCGCAGCGGTTCGTCCAGCTTCCGGGCGGCGAGGGCGGTGGCCTGAATCAGCAGGTCGAGTCCCTTCACCGGCAGAAAATTGCCCACAAACAGCAGCAGCCTGCACTTTTCCGGCAGGCCCAGCGCCTTGCGCTCCTGCCTGGCATCCCCGGGATGGAAGGTGTGGGTGTCCACGCCATTATACACCGTGGTCACACCGGTGGCATCCGCACCCGCCCGGATCAGGCGCTGGCGCAGGTCCTCGCTACGCGTGAGGATCGTGGCACGCCGGGCCAGGGCCAGGATGGACCGTCGGCGCATCGGCAGATCCAGGTAATGATGCACGTCCGAGCCCTGTGCCACGCAGACCATGGGCACGCCCCGCAGGGCAGGCACGCGGTTCACTCCACAGGCATCGGGAAACAGCCACGGCACCAGCAGCGCATCCGGCTTCCAGTTCTGGGGCAGGCTTTTCAGCGCCTGTTTCACCGCAAGGGCAAACAGTCGGTCGTTACAGCCTCCCAGCTTGGGGATGTAAGGGGCCCAGCCGTAGGTGGGATGCAGGACCTCGTCGCCTGCGCGGGGCTTCAGAGGGCAGGGGGCACCTCTCCAGAAACCGTGGCCCGGACGCAGGCAGATCACGCGGATATCCTCCTCAGGCCGTAGCGCGCGCATCTCATGCAGCAGCGTCACGTTGTCCAAGCCACGCCACGGCTGGGTCGTGTCAGGGAAGAGGTTGGAAATGAAAAGCAGCCGCATCGGGAAGCCTTCCTCAAATCATGACCTGTGAAGATGCGCCAGTGCCATTTTCGCCACAGCCTCTCCAGTGGCCATGCAGGTGCCCATGACCCGCAGGGAGGCCAGGGCTTCATGGTCGGCGGAAAGGCAGCGCCCGGCGAAGAAGAGCCCTGGCAGTTCACGGTGGCGCAGGCAGCCTGCCGGAATGCCCGCAGGCTCGGCCCGATCAAAAAAGCGAAACTTCGGCCCGCGGGCATTCTCCCGCTTCTCCATCGGCCATCCCGCCAGCGCCACCTCATCCTCAAAGCGGGTGCAGGCGGCCAGTTGATCACCAGTCACGACCACATCGCCCACATAGCGGGCTGTCTCGCGGATGCCTGCCTGGGCAGGCAGCATGGGAGGTGGACAGTGCAGGAAGTCCGGCTGCGTCTTTCTTAGCATCTGCCAGAGTGCCAGCGCTGTCTCCCGGCCTGTGGCCTCCACCTGGGCCCGCTTTGCCGGATCAAAGGGATCCCAGCCGCCCTGACCCGCCTCCAGGTCGATTGTCAAAAACACCTCGCCAGGGAAGGGCGAGTCGCGGAACTGCGCCCCCATCGCCGACTCTGGAAGCTCTCCGCTTCGCACGGCCCGCACAATCTGTGCCCCCAGCGCCAGCCGCCAGCCGTCGTCGTGCACGCCATCCACCCTCGGCAGGGCGCACACGTAGGCGGGGCGGTAAAGCCGTTCGGGCTCCGCCTGTGTCCAGAAAGCCGTTCCCAGCAGCCGGGCACCGGTCGCATCGCCCGTCGTGTCCACCAGCACCTTGGTCGTGAGCTGTTCTGGCAGGCCGCGCGAGGCCACCCGCACCTTCCAGCCTTCCTCGCTCCTTTCCAGGCCGCACCATCCCACCCCGCTCCAGCGGGTCAGCGCCTTTTCCTCTTCGCAAAACTCATCTGCCAGTTGGGCAAACAGGGCCGGATGCTGGCGCAGCACATACACGCGGCCCATCCGGTCCGGCTCCGACTGCCCTGTGCGTTGCATCATCGCCTCTCCGATCTCCTGTGGCAGCCCCGGGTTCAGCCAGGCCCAGGGCTGGGACACATCGGGATGAAACAGGCCGCAGAAGGTGTGCACCAGCGCATTCACCCCCATGCCACCCAGCTTTGTCTGGCGCTCCAGCAGCAGCGTTCGTGCTCCGCCGCGGGCGCAGGCCAGCGCCGCCGCTAGGCCCGCGCTGCCGCCACCGGCCACGATGACATCCCAGGATTCATTCATGCGCTGCACCTAAACCGCCCCGCCCGCCGCATCAAGCCGCACAAGAACGGCCGCCCTTGCGCGTTCATCTTCCTCCTTCCAGAATCCGCCCCCTTTCCTCATGAAACGCCCCTCCCTCGCCTGTCTCCTCCTGGCCCCCCTCCTCGCCTCCGCGGCTGAGCTGAAGACTTTCACCATCACCGCTGACGACTGGGCCGAGGGCGAGGTGCCCAAGGAGGTCTTCATCGTCGAAGGCAAGATCCAGATCACCGCCAAGGATGGCAACAAGGCCATCGTCATCGACCCCGCCGCCGAGCTCACCGACGCCTGCGCCCAGCTGGCTACCTCCGCCGCCGGCGAATCCAGCATTGAGGCCCGCGTCTTTGCCAGCAAGCGTGCCCGCAGCGTGCCCAAGTTCGGCGTCAGCGTTCACGGCATGAGCGGCTACCGCCTCCTCGTCAACGCCGCCAAGAAGCAGCTTGAACTGGTCAGGAACGACACCGTCGCCGCCAGCGTGCCCTTCACCTGGACCAGCGACGCCTGGCTCAAGCTCAAGCTCGAGGTCAAGCGCGGCGCTGGCGATGCCTGGCTCATCACTGGCAAAGCCTGGGCTGCCGATGCCTCCGAGCCTGCCGAGGCCACCATCAAGGCCGAAGACAAAGGCCTCAAGGGCCAGGGCAAGGCCGGTGTCTGGGGCACACCCTACTCGCAGACCCCGATTTACTTCGATGACATCACCGTGAAGATCGAAACCGCCGCCTGACCCATTTTCAGCTCCTCCTTGGTCAGGAAACAAAAAGAGCGTGAGGATCACCCTCACGCTCTTTTTTTGTGACTCGAAGCCTTGGAGCTATTCCTGGAGGTGTACAAACACGCCCATCTTGTTGCCCACCACGACGTCCAGCTTGCCGTCCTTGTTCACGTCGCCCGGCGTCACCTGTGTGCCCACGCCGCTGGCGTCGTCAATCTGGTGGGGGATGAATTCCGCGCCGCCCTTGCCGTCGCGCTTGATCTCAAACCAGTAGAGCACCGGCGCTGCGTTCGGCTCGTCATCCTTCAGCGGGCCGTGGGCCCAGCGGCGTTTGCCGGTGACGAGGTCCATCACGCCGTCGCCGTTCATGTCGGCCATCTGCATCGCGTGGAGTTGGCTGAACTTCACACCCACCTTGCTCTCCTCCACCGTCGATCCCATCAGGTCGTGGCGCACAAAGCTGCCGTCCTTCTTCTGCTCAAACCAGCCAAGGCCGTAACCGTGCGCGTCGTAGCCCGTGATCACGTCGTTGATCTTGTCGCCATTCACATCGTACACCAGGATGAAGCTGCCTCCACGCATCCCCTCCTTGGTGAAAAGCTGCGGGTGAAACTTCCAGTCGCTGTCCTGGCTCATGTCCGCCGGCTGTTCGCGCCAGCCTTCCTTGTCCAGGATGTCAGGGCGTCCGTCGCCGTTCACATCGCCAAAGCCGTAGCCGTGCGTGTAGCGGAAGTATTTTTTGTCGTTCTCAGCGCTCTCCGACGTGATGGGGCGGAAGCGCGCTTTGCCGAAGGGGTTTTTCCAGTCGATTTCAGCGTAGCCGAGCCGGCCGCCCTTCGGTGGCTGCGCCCCGCTGCTGGTATGGCAGATCAGCTCCGGCTTGCCGTCGCCATTCATGTCGCCCAGCGTCGGGGATTCATTGTCGGTGATGTCAAAGATCGTGTGGCGTGGCCAGTCGCCGCTCTTGCCCTGCGGGTTTTCAAAGACCCAGGTTTCCTTGCCCGGCCAGGAGAAGGCCAGGATGTCATGCCAGCCATCGCCGTTAAAGTCGTAGGCATAGGTCAGGAAGAAGTCGCTGTAGCCCTTCGCCGGATCATAGGGCTCCTTCTCGAACTTCGGAGCAAAGCTCAGGCGCTCCTTGAACTCAGGACCCTTCCAGATGAAGCGCCCGGCGCACACATCGTTGTGCCCGTCGTGGTCAAAGTCCGCGAAGTGCGCGCCCTCCGCCACAAACTCGTTCGTCAGGGTGATCTTTTTGAACTTGAGGTCCGCCGCGGTCGAAACACCGGCGGCCAGGGCGAGGAGGGAGGGCAGAAGCAGTCTCATGGATGGAAAAGGCAGGAGCCAAGGAACAACCCCAGGCTGCACCATCTTGCAATCAGCTCCCGCCTGCCCGGAAAAGGCCAAGATTAGGTCAGGAATGAATTTTCACAGACAGGTGTGCATTCCTCAAGTCATAGGATCCGAGGATTCTGTTCTCCATTCCTCATCCATTGTCATTGAGAGCATTGAGACTTGCGGGTGGGATCTATTTGGCTATTTAGCCAAATAGATGACGGCGAGCCGAAAAACTTCTGAAAAGCGCGTGCTGGTGCTCAAGGCGCTTGCCCATCCTTCGCGAATGCGGATTGCCGAGGCGTTGATGGAAGGGGAGCGCTGTGTGTGTGACCTGCAGGAGCTGGTGGGGGCGGACATGTCCACCGTCTCCAAGCATCTGAGCCTGATGCGTGCGGCAGGCGTGCTGGTCTGTGAAAAGCGCGGGCTGAACATTTACTACCGCCTTGCCTGCGGCTGCCTGGGGGAATTCCTCCATTGTGTGGATGAAATGGTGCCAGGGCGTTCCTGCCAGACCTCCTGCTGCTGAGCCGCCATGATGAAGAAATTTTTCGCGGAATTCCTGGGGACCTTCACCCTCGTGTTTGCGGGCACTGGGGCAATTGTGATCAATGCAGCCAGCGGTGGAAGCATCACCCATGCAGGTGTTGCCCTCGTTTTTGGGCTGGTGGTGATGGCGATGATCCACACTTTTGGAGATGTCAGCGGTGCGCACCTGAATCCGGCGGTAACGCTGGCCTTCGCGGCAGCCGGCCGGTTTTCCTGGAGGGCAGTGCCGGGCTACGTGCTGGCCCAGACGGCGGGAGCTGTGATGGCCAGCGGTCTGCTGCGGGCGTTGTTTCCTGAAGACACCACACACCTGGGAGCCACGCTGCCAGCAGGACTGCCGATGCAGAGCTTCATTCTCGAGGCTGTGCTCGCTGCGGTTCTGATGCTGACGATTCTGAGCGTCTCCACCGGTGCCAAGGAGAAGGGCCTCAACGCAGGCATGGTCATCGGCGGCGTGATCGCGATGGAAGCCCTCTTTGCTGGCCCGGTCTGTGGGGCTTCGATGAATCCGGTGCGCGCGCTGGCACCGGCTCTGGTCTCGGGCCATCTGGAGCATCTTTGGGTTTATCTGGCGGCCCCTGTCCTGGGAGCTCTGGCTGCCATTCCTCTTTGCATGGGCTGCCGTGAGAGCGGTTGCTGCCGTGCCTGCATCCCCTGATCATTTTCCGATTTCGACCATGAAAAACATCCTCGTGTACGATCCTGCCATGTGTTGTTCCACTGGCATCTGCGGGCCATCGGTGGATCCCGACCTTGTGAACTTTGCGGGGATGCTTTCCCAGCTGACCAGCATGGGGGTGAAGGTGAAGCGCTACAACCTGGCGCAGAACCCGCTGGAGTATGCCATCAACCCCCGCGTGAAGGAGTTGCTGGCCAACGAGGGCACGGAAGTGCTGCCGCTGATCTTCTGGGATGGGGAACTGCACATGAAAGGACGCTATCCCACCCATGATGAGCGCCCTGCCTGGTTCCAAGCCGCGAAAGGAGACCAGCCATGAACCTGCCACTATTTCAGCCACAGGTGGCGCAGGCCACTCGGTTCCTCTTTTTCACCGGCAAGGGTGGCGTGGGCAAGACCTCGCTCTCCTGTGCAACGGCGCTGAAGCTGGCGGAGGCAGGAAAAAGGGTCCTGCTGGTCAGCACCGACCCTGCATCGAACCTCGATGAGGTTTTGGAGACAAAGCTGGGCCGCCAGCCGACCGCTGTTCCCGGAGCTTCGGGCTTGGAGGCGTTGAACATCAATCCGGTGGAGGCGGCGGCAGCCTACCGCGAGCGTTTGATCGGACCCATGCGCGGCCTGCTGCCGGAGGCGGCGCTGCGCAGCATGGAGGAGCAGCTTTCCGGTTCCTGCACGGTGGAGATCGCAGCCTTCGACGAGTTCTCCGCTTTCATCGGTGATGCCTCGGCGGCAAAAGATTACGACCACGTCATCTTTGACACGGCACCGACGGGCCACACGCTGCGACTGATGAGCCTGGCGAAGGCCTGGGATCAATTCCTGGATACCAACACGAGCGGCACCTCCTGCCTTGGGCCGCTGGCTGGCCTGGAAAAGCAGCGCCACATCTATGAGGCGACCGTGCAGACGCTCGCGGATGCCTCGGCGACGACGCTGGTGCTCGTGAGCCGCCCCCAGGTTTCTGCGCTGCGTGAAGCGGAGCGCACCTCCCATGAGCTGCGGGCGCTGGGCGTGGCAAATCAGCAGCTCGTGATCAACGGGCTTTTCAGCTCATCGTGCCAGGGAGACGCCATGTCCCTGGCGATGCAGGAGCGCGGGCGCATGGCTTTGGAGAAAAACGCCGCCTTCATTGGATCGCTGCCGTCGAGCATCGTGCCGCTGCGTTCCATCAACATCCTCGGTGTCGCGGGTTTGAAGGTGCTGCTGGGAGGCGAGGATCAGGCTGCGGATGCGGTGAAGCTTCCTGTCGTCTGGTCGGCACCTCCCATGGAAAGTTTGGCCGGCCTCATTGACCGCATCGAACGTTCCGGGCACGGGGTCATCATGACCATGGGCAAGGGTGGCGTGGGCAAGACGACGGTGGCGGCGGCCATCGCGGTGGAACTGGCGCAGCGCGGTCATCGCGTGCACCTGAGCACCACAGACCCTGCGGCGCATGTGGCGCAGACCTTGGGCGATGAGGTGAACGGACTCAGCGTGAGTCGAATTGATCCTGCGGCAGAAACCGCAGCCTACACGGCGGAGGTTCTGCGCACGCAGGGCCCCATGATGGACGAGGCGGGTCGCTCCCTGCTGGAGGAGGACCTGCGCTCCCCGTGCACGGAGGAGATCGCGGTCTTCCGTGCCTTTGCCCGGGAGGTGGGGCGAGGAAAGGACGGCTTTGTGGTGCTCGACACCGCCCCCA
>CALDGV010000522.1 GCA_937941745.1 uncultured Prosthecobacter sp.
AGGCGAGTTCACTGAAGCCGATCTTATTGCGGCCATGAACAAGGCCGGATTCCACGGATCGATCAAATAATCTTAATCAGGTCCCAAATCTCGACTCGGTTTTCAAAGGGCGGCTGGTTTCCAGCCGCCCTTTCGCTTTCGGCCCCCAATTCAGCGTGAATGGTAAGCATCCACGTAGCCGCGCTCAAAACTCCGCCGATAACGTGGATCGTAACGGCCCGTGTGGGTCGCTGGGTCGTTAGGCCGTCCTGAAACCCGGTCCCTCAGGCCATAATCATACCCTTGTTGGTAGGCCGGATCATGATTGGCCGGAGGCGGATTGGGGGTGTTCGTTCCTGGGTAAGCTGGAACCGCGGGTGGCTGCTGCCAGGCTTGACTTCCTGAGCCGGGAAGCGGTGCCAGGGGTGGCAGATAGCCTTGGTCATACCCTTGTTGATAGGCGGACTGAGTGGCTGGTGTGTAGCTCTGGTGATGCCTCACGTAGCTCTTGGGCAGGCCTGCATTGGCATCGGCACGACCATCGGAGACGCCGCGTTCATATGCGAGCTGGCTTTGCTGCTGGGCTTGCTCCCTCGTCTGTGTCCGCAACTGTTCACGCTGGTCCGTGTAGGGGGGCGGAGGTTGGGGAGCAAAGGGGTTCATCGGGTTGCCATAGGGGTCAACGCAGGATGCCAGGGCCAGGGCGGGCAGGAAGGAGAGGAGGGATTTGTGCATGAGCTGGGCTTATGCTGCGCCCGGCGGCAGCTTCCTGCAATCACACTCTACGGTGGCTGAAAGTTCGGACGAAACGAGATATCGCTGCTTTGACAGATGGAGCCTGATTCGCTACTGCTTGCGCCCTCTTCACCAACCTGCCTCCGACCTCTCATGAGCAACAACCCTGCTAAAAAGATCATCAATGACCCGCTGAAATGTGCCGACGAGCTGTTTGAAGGCTTGGTGCTGGCTTATGACGGCAAAGCCCGGCGAGTGGGCAAACGTTCCCTGGTCATGAATGACCTCCGCCCAGACGCACCTGCCCTGCTTGTGGGAGGTGGTGCAGGCCATGAACCCATTTATCATGGCCTTGTCGGCAAAGGCATGGCCGATGGCGCAGCTGTGGGCGACATCTTTGCCGCACCGCCTCCGGACATCGTTCTCGAGGCCACCCAGGCGGTGAACCGCGGTAAAGGGGTTCTCTACCTTTACGGCAACTACGCGGGCGACGTCATGAACTTCGACATCGGAGCCGAACTGGCAGCCGATGAAGGGATTGAGGTCAAAACAGTGATCATCAACGATGACGTCGCTTCTGCTCCTGTGGACAAGAAGCAGAACCGCCGCGGGGTGGCAGGCCTCGTGCCCGTGGTCAAGCTGGCCGGAGCCGCAGCTTCCCAGGTTGACTCGCTTGATGAACTGGCCCGCATTGCTCAAAAGGCCGTGGACATGACCCGCACGGTCGGTGTCTCGACAAAGCCGGGCTCCATTCCTGCGACTGGCGCTCCGACATTTGAGCTGGCTGATGATGTCATCGGCTTGGGCATGGGGATTCATGGAGAAAAAGGCGTGGGCCTCATTCCGATGTGCACGGCCGATGAACTGGCTCCCAAGATTCTCGACATCATCTTCGGTGACGACCTTCCTTTGAATGCCGGTGATGAGATTGTGTTCTTCGTGAACAGCCTGGGCTCCACGCACATGATGGAACTGCTCATTCTCCTTCGCGCAGCCCGCCCCATCCTCGAGGCTCGTGGCCTGAAGGTGCATCAAACGATTGTGGACAACATCGTGACCTGCCAGGAGATGGCCGGCGTGAGCTTCACCATCACCAAACTGGATGCAGAACTGAAGAGACTCTGGGATCTGCCTTGCGAAAGCGTTGGCTATACCAAGCTGTAAAATGTTCTTCGGTTCCAAAGGGCCGCGGTTGAAAAACTGCGGCCCTTTTTTGGGTCAGACCTCAAATCACGGCGACGCAAGCAAGCCGTGACAACATGCGACGTTTGTCAGTGTCCATGCCATCCTTCCTGCCTTCATCCATGCGCCGCCGAAGCTTTTCCACCGGGCTCATCACCAGCTTGACTGCTCCTTATATCATCGCGCAGAGCAAGACGGCGCCACCTTTGCATGGCGTGAATGTAGGGCAGGGGGATTTCCGCTACCGCGTGGACAAGCTGTGGAGCCAGGCGGATCCTTCAAAGACTCCGGTGAAGGACTGTCACGAAATGGTGCAGGCTGCGGATGGCCGACTGTTCATGCTGACCAATCATTCCAAGAACAACATCCTCGTCTATCACGTGTCAGGCAGGCTGCTGGAGTCTTGGACGCTCAACCTTTCCGGTGCCCACGGCCTGACACTGCATCGGGAAGGCGACGGGCAGGAGTTTTTGTTTGTCACCGATGCCAGTTCGGGGCGCGTCATCAAGACCACCCTGTCAGGTGAGGTTTTGATGGAGCTGCCACATGCTTCCAAATGCGGGGCCTACAGGCCGGGTGAAGACTATCGGCCCACAGAAACGGCCGTGGCACCTAACGGAGACATTTATGTGGCCGATGGCTATGGGTCCCAGTTCATCCTTCGATTCGACAAGCAGGGCCGGTTCATCTCCAAGTTCGGCGGCAAAAGCACCCAGCCAGTGAATCCTGGGCGGTTCATGCAGGCTCACGGAGTCGCCATTGATAAGAGAGGTCCTGAGCCGCTTCTCGTGGTGACCGAACGCATCAGGAATGAATTCAACTGGTTCACTCTCGACGGCGAGCATGTCCGTGGAGTTTATCTGCCTGGGGCTTATGTCAGCCGACCGGTCATTCGTGGCCGGCATCTCTTTTCAGGGGTATGCTTCGGTGCCAAGCCTGATGACTACCGCATGTGGCAGGGGCGTGGATTTGTCACGATCCTGGACGATGCTGACCGCGTGGTTTCAAACCCTGGTGGCATGGCCCCGGTTTATGAGGACTCACGGTTGAAGGTCATGCTTCAGGAGCAGCCTGTCTTTACGAACTGCCATGATGTATGCATCGATTCTCTGGGAGACCTTTATGTGTGCCAATGGAACAGCGGCGGCGCTTATCCCTATAAGCTCACCAGGATCTGATCCAGGAAGATCAATTTCAGGTGGAGACGAGTGACGGTGCTCGTCTGGGGGTGTTTTTGTTCAGACCTGCTGGCCAAAATCACAACACTCCTGGCTGTCGGCTTGTCTTTCCTGGGCTCCTTGGATGAACCCGCTCAGTGGTCATGAACAACTTCTTCAGGCTGTTTGCCTTATTTTTGGTCCTCCTTATGCCTCGCTTTAGCTCCGCTCAGACTTCGGTCGAAACGACCCGTCAGGTGAAAAAGCTCTCGGAGCAAGGCAACCACCGCGAAGCCGCTGACCTCGGGAAGGCAGCGCTGGCAAAATCCGATGCCACGGGCGAGTTGCTGCAGGTGACGGTCGAGGCGCTAGGACAACTTGGAGCCGCCCAGGAACAGGAAGATGTGATTGAAGCGGCGGTGAAAGCACACTCGAAAAAATGGGATATGCTTCATACGGCAGGAAGAGCCTACCTCGAAACCCTGCCCAGCACTGGCAGCCTCATTGATGGGAAATTCGTCAGAGATCAAAGCCGCGATTGGAAGAACCACAAAAGCATCGAGCTGAAGGACCGTGTTCGTGCGCTCCAGCTTCTGGAAGCTGCGTTGAGAAGCCAGCCAGTGAGTGTGGGAAAAGACAGCAGAAAAATGGTTCTATCGTCTCTCGCTGAAGCGCTGAGTGAGAGGGGTGACGGGGCCGGTGCAGCTTGGTCGCTTCTTCACCTCACCGATCTCTCGCTCCTTCCTGGCTCCGATGACGAAAGTGGACTTGATGAGCCTGCTGAAGGCTATCCGGTAGATAGTGAAGGCAACCCCATCTTTTTCAAAGCCGTCGAGAGCTGGGGCAAGGCGAAAAATGATGGTGAGCGTCTCCTGTGGGTCTTGGAGGAGATGGCAAAGATCAGCCCGGATGTCGCTCGGGATGCTCGGCAGCAAATCGCTCACCTCACCAAATCCTGGTTTTCCGTGCGAACCCTCGCTGACTACGGCTTCCGCTTCGATGCAGGTGAAGATGAAGACACAAAGAAGAGCAGCATCGCCGCGCTGCACACGCTGAAGGATGATGAGACCGTCGCCAAACTCGCCACCGGGCCGAAGCGCTTCACGCTGCCCTTTGAGGCGAATTTCATGCGGCTCTACCAGATGCTTGCGGACGATGCCGATGCCTCGAACGACATTCGCATTTCCTCCTGGCTGGAGATCGCCGATGAACTGCGGGATCGTCGGCAGTATCCGAAGGCGGTTGAGGCGTTGCAAAAGGCTATTGCGCTGGAAGATGATGCCGATCAGAACGAAGGCTTCCAAGCCCAGCTCGACCAAATCACCGGGAACTGGGGACGATTTGAGCCGCAGAAGGCACTGCCAGCGGGTCAGGAAGCCAAGCTGCAGCTCGTGTTCCGCAATGCCAAGAAGGTCAATTTCACGGCGCGAAAGGTAGATGTGACGAAGCTATTGGCAGAAACGGAGGCTTATCTGCGCAGTGAGCCGCAGGATCGAGACTGGCAGCAGACGAACCTCAGCGCCATCGGTCAGCGTTTACTGGAGAAAGGGCAGGACAAGTATCTCAGCAAGCCCGTGGCCGAATGGAGCCAAGATCTCGAACCTCGCGCCATCCATTGGGACAAGCGTGTGGAGGTGCCGACGCCTCTCAAGGAGGCGTGCGCTTACCTCGTCGAGGGCACGTTTGAGGGGGGCA
>CALDGV010000523.1 GCA_937941745.1 uncultured Prosthecobacter sp.
AGTTCCGGGCCCGCAGGCATTGGATCTTGAGGATGGGCGGCCAGTTCATTTTCACCGACGCCGTCACCCAGAAAGCCTTTTTCCTGCCCCAAGCTTTCCCCCATGGCCTGACAGACCCTGCTTTTATCCTTCAAGGCATCTCGGAGCTGGTCCAGCTGCTCCTGGGACATGGATCGGAGATTTTCTGGATCCAACTGCGACAGTTTCTCCAGCAAATCCGGATCAAGCGGCAGCGAACCTGCCTTCATCGCCTCCAGCGACTCGGCAAACTCCTTCTGCAGACGGCCTTGGGTCTCCTGGGAAAGCTTGTCGCCATAGTTCTGGAGGGTGTTGAGGCTGCGTTCCGCATCAGACAGCCGGCGCCCGAGGCCGGCGATTTCCCGCTGAAGCTGCTGCTTGAGAGTATCGCCAGCATTCAGGCTCTCATGGCTGAACCACTTGTCCTGGGGCTGCTGGCGGAGAGCCTCCAACTTCGACTCCTGGTCGGTGAGGGCTTCCGGTGGCGTGACTTTCTCCTCCTTCAGCTTCTCCAGCCACTCCTGCATCTGCGTCCAGGCCTGGGGTTCGGCATCAGGGAGCACGGCCTGTCTGTCTTGCGTCACTGGCAGGTAAAAGGCACTGAGCAAACACACAACAAAGACGCTCCACGGGCCGCCCAACCTCGACCAACGCCAGCGCAGACCATCGCCCACCACCTCTGCCAGTTCGGGCCAGGGGCCAAGGCCCAGTCGGGCAGTTGTCAGCGCGTTATGAAGATGAAGCCGAGCCTCCAGCCAGACCAAGGCGGCATCCAGGCTCATGAAATACCTTCGTGCCCAGAGCCAGGACACCAGCAGGACGAGCACACTTGCCATGATGAGCGCCGAAGCGAGCAGGGGCCATGACAGGCTGACTGCTTGTGAACGAGCCCAGAAGATCCCCACGAAGTACAAAGCACCCATTCCCACCCATCCAGGAGCTGCAAACTCACTCCACCAGCCCAGATTGACCTTCCAGGCTGTCAGCCGCGCGAGCTTTTGCCAGCGCGAAGAGAGGATCGCCTGATCGGACATGGCCTAAGACTACAGAATGGCTGTCAAAAGGCCAGCAACTCTGTGACTCAGCGGATGATCAGCTTGAAGCCAGCCTGGCCCTGACGCTCATCATCATCCGAAATCAAAAGCTGCCCGAGGTGATGACCGCTGCGCCAGGGAGCACCGGTGATCGGCTTGGTCTGCAGGAGATAAGCCCCCGTGCCGGCGTTGCGGAAGGAAGTGATGTTGTTGCTGAAAGGCGCGGTCTGACCAGGCACTTCAAAGTGCTCCATGAGGGTGAAATGATCCTTCGTCAGCTCCACGACGGGCACTCCAGCGCAGGAAACGATGACCAGAATGTTCGCGGGATGCGTGTTGCCATTGCCAGCGGCACCCTGGGATGTCTGCACACTCACGGTCAGGGAGGCAGCTGCTGGAGCCGCTTTCGCCGCAGGCTTGGCAGGCGGAAGATCCACGGGCACTGCAGCAGGTGGCGGCGGAGCAGGAACGGCTACGGGCTTCACCGCGACAGGTGCAGGAGCAGGTTTGACAGGGGCTTTGGCAGCAGGTTTTGGCGCGGGTTTCGTCACGGGCTTGGCCGGGCTCTTGGGAGCTGGCTTGCTCGGCTTCGCAGCCTTGGCGGAAACCACCGGCTTCTTGGTCACAGCCGGAGCAGGTTTTTTGACGGCGGCTTTCTTGGAGGTGGGTTTGCTGGCCATGGTGCGGATTTTCGGCAGGATTTAGATCAGGCTAACCAAGATTGGCGGAGCCTGTCGAGGCCTGTCTTTGCATGTCATGGAGAAATCCCCCGTCTCTCCGGGCAGGTTTTCGGAGCAGGCCACCTGATTCCTTCCGAGGGTGACCAAAAGGCGTCTTCTTATGCCTTTACCACAAACTCCCGGAAGCGGGATTCAAAGCGCTTGGGCACCACACACTGGATGTCTGCCGTTCCGCGCTCGTAGTCCTCGGAAAGCACTTTTCCCTGCTCATGCAGGAAGGCCACGAGATCCATGCGACTGAGCGGGATGTTCAGATCCAGTCGCACGACACGATCAATGAGCATGTCATGCAGGCGGTGAAAGAGATCCTCCATGCCCTGGCCGGTATGCACAGAGATCATCACCGCATCGGGGAACTGGCGCTGAAGCTCCAACAGGCGCGTGTCATCCACCAGATCGATTTTGTTCAGGGCCAGCAGGACTCTTTTGTCACCCGCACCCAGCTCTCCTAGAACCTGGGTGGTGGTTTGATAAAACTCATGGGCCTGCAGGGAGCTGGCATCGACGACATGAATCAGGAAATCGGCCAGAACGGCCTCCTCCAGCGTGGCTCGAAAGCTCTGCACGAGGTCATGCGGCAGGTTGCGGACAAAACCCACCGTGTCTGTGAGCAGCAGGGACTGGCCATCAGGCAGTTCAAGGCGGCGAGTGGTGGTGTCCAGGGTCGCGAAGAGCTTGTCTTCAGCAAGCACGTTGGCGTTGGTCAGCCGGTTCAGCAGGCTCGATTTGCCTGCATTGGTGTAGCCGACGATAGCGGCATGGGGCAGCGGCACGCGGCTGCGCTCCTTGCGCATGGTGTCACGCTGACGCTTCACCTCCTCAAGTTCGGCTTTGACCCGGTCAAGACGCTTGTAGGCAAGACGACGGTCCACTTCGAGCTGGGTTTCACCCTCGCCACGCGCTGCACCTGCGCCACCCATGCCACCGCCCGCACCACCGCCCTGGCGGTCGAGGTGCGCCCACATGCGGGTGAGCCTTGGAATAGAATACTCCAGCCGGGCCAGTTCCACCTGCAGCCGGGCCTCACGCGTCTGAGCCCGCATGTTGAAGATGTCGAGGATGACCTCATGTCGATCAATCACGCAGAGCCCGGCCTCACCTTCCCAGGCACGCTGCTGGGCTGGAGACAGTTCATTGTCGAAAACGATGCATTCAGCCCCCATTTCCTTGGCCTTGGCCATCAGTTCCGCAGCCTTGCCTTTGCCAATGAGGTGCCTGGGCGTGATTTCGCGAGCAAACACCAGTTCGGTGGCAACAACTTGAATGCCCAGGGTCTGCACCAGTTCCTTGAGCTCAATGAGCAGCTCCTTGGCCTCGCTGGCTTTGCGGCGGTCAAAGTAGGCGCCGATGAGAAAGGCTTTCTCGACCTGCTGGGGCTTCTCACGAATATCGAACATCCTTCATGCTTAGCGCGCAGTGAAAGCTTGCCAAGCTGTCAAAGCCGCGGCGCACAGAACAAGTCGGTGATGAGAAAGGCGGTGGCGCCCGGGGGATGATTTGCAGATTGACGAATCCAGCCGCAGCGCCTTGTTCGTTCGAGCGTCGCTCCTGTCCCATGGCATATCAAGGCAAGCCCAAGCAGGACACCTCCGCACCCATCAAGGGCGGAGGCGGGCAGACTGTCGTGGAGATGTGTGAGGTGACGAGCAGCGGCCTGATGTTCTGGTCACGGCAGCGCTTTCAGATTGGTTCCGAACTGCAAATGAGGATGCGGCGCACTGCACTGCCCATCCAGGCCCAGGCCAAACTGCCCTGCCAGGAGGAATGGGTGATGATGCGAGGGTTTGTTGTCCAATGCACCCAGGTGCGGCGGAAGGATGGCACCATCCATTTTCAGGTGGCCATGGTCTTTGAGACGGCCCTGGCAACGGTTTGCCAGTCAAGGCCAGTTTATTCAGGCCGGGTTTTCCAGGGCGGCCTGATTTTCGGCCCCAACTGAAGTCATGGACTGTTCGCGTGCCCGGACCAATAATCCTGACACCTGGCTTGATGGCGCCCCGGCCTTCTCCAGGCCAGCCGCGATTCAGGTGCGGGAATGGATCATGCAATGGCAGCCGGACCTGTCAGAGTCCATCAAATGGAACATGCTGTGCTTCAGTGGGCGCAGGCTGGTCTGCGGACTCAGCGCGTGCAAGCACCACCTTGGAATCACCTTCTTTCGTGGCAGCGAGCTGATTCATACGAACTCGCTGTTCGGCCCGGGGAACGAAGGCAACACCCGCATTCAGAGCATCCGGATCCGCTCAACGGCTGAAATTCAGCCTCAGGCTCTGCGCCAGTTGATCCATGCCGCCGTGCGACTCGATCAATGCCCTGAGATGCCACCTCCACCGCCTGTCAAAAGAGAGGAGTGGCCAATGCCGGATGCTCTGGCCGAGGCATTGAAGAGCTGTCCTGCCGCCTCTGATGGCTTCGCGAAAATGAGCAAGACCTGCCAGCGTGAATACAAGGTCTGGATCAGCACGGCCAAGCGTCCCGAAACCATCCAACGCAGGCTCAAAGAGACGCTCGATGCTCTCGCAAAAGGCCGGAAATGGGCTCAGCGCAAAGGTTGAACGCCTTTACTGCCCTGCTCCACGGCCTGCGCGGCTTGACCAAAGCGCAGCACCCAGCCGAGCAGCGCCTTCATCCTTCCTGTCTGGGTGAAACGCGCACTCACACGCCAGTGGTCGCTGAGATCGTAGGCTGCCTGAACGCTGTCATTGCTTCGGTCGGCACCGGAAGGATTGAAGGTCATGTGCAGACGCGGAGGCTCTTCACGCACGACCTTCTTTTGGTTGAAGGTCTTCCGATACAGCTCGCTGATGAAAAGGAAGGCGGCACGACTCGCAGCCTCCGCAGCCAGGTCGCTCGCACTGCCGTTCAGTGTCGTTCCGGTGCCCAGCAGAGTCACAATATCCGGCTCACTCATGGGTGGCGTGCTGGTGAACCTCGTCTTCGGATTGCTGGAGTCTCCATAAATGAAGAGGGCGATGTCGTTGCTGCCGATGCGTGACTCGCCACGGATGTCGAGTGCGGGATCAAAGGGCTTTTGCGGATTCAGCGTGACCACCCCCTTGGTGATCTTCACGAGGCTGAAAGGCAGCTTCAAAAGCAGGCGGTCGATGTTGGCTCCACCCGTCAGTTGCGGCGCTGTGCCGCTGCCCCCCAGCAGGACATCCGCAGAGATGGCTCCATTCGCCAGATTCCCGGACACAAGCAGCGGATCACGAGTTCTCACCCGCAGATCGAAGGTCCAGTCCTTCAGCATCGGTGGCAGCTCAAGCCTGGCGTTGCTGCGCTGGGTGTTTTCAGGAACAGGCGGCACATCCGCAGGCAGCTTCAGCACAGGCATGAGATCGATTTCTTTGAAGACCCGTCCACGCACCGCTTCGACGAGACCCGCGACGCGAGCCTGCTTCAGGGTGCCGATGCAGGTAATGTCGGCATTGGCACGCAGCGAAGTCGTAGGGTCGCGAAACACGAGTGCCTCCCGAGCTTCCAGTTTCAGATTCAGCCCGGGATTGGCGATGTCATTTGCATCCGCCAGGCCACCCAGCTTCACCCGGCCGCCTGCCATCATGAGGGAGACATCCTCAATGTTCAGGATGCGATCCTTCACCCTCAAACGCGCCCGCACATCACGGACAGAGGGCAGGTCCGCCTTGGCCCACGAAACCTCGGCGACATCCAGATCCACCGCAGCCTGGATGGATGGTTTTCCCACGGTGCCAGCGACATCCACACTTAATTTCAGTTTGGCGGGCAGTTCTTTGATCAGCGCAGGCGCATTGCCGCGCAGAAACCCAAGATCACTCTCGGCCATTTGCACCGCCACCCGGAGAGGCAGTTCCTCCATCAGCTTCGGGTTTTTCACCAGCGCCGCCGCATCCACAGGCGCCTCTGCATCTACCATCAGAGGCTGCAGAGGAGGCTGCAGCAGTTTCACAGCTGACTTCAATCGGCCTTCACGGAGCGTGGTGACCAACTCCATGCTGGCCAGGCCCAGCGCTTCAGGGGCATCCGGCACTTGGACATCCTTCAGGTTCATCTTCACCACACCCTCCAGCGTTTCCATGCGTCCTTTGAGGGAGATGTCCGCATTCAAAGTTCCAGGTGGGATGCCCTGCACACCTGCGGCCGCCAGCACTTCGTGCAGTTTCAACCCAGCAGCCTTCAAAACGACCTCCATCGGCTGGCTGCCTGCCTGCGAAGGCTTCATCACATCCAAAGGTGCACTTGCGTGCCCGTCCACAAGCAAAGTGTCTTTTTGCCAGAGACTGAGTTGCGAAAGATGAGCCGACTTCTCATCCACCACGCCGGTCAGCGCCAGTTTCCAAAGCCCAAGCCTGGCTTCGAGTGACTTCAAATCCGCCTTCGTGCCCGCAAATCCAACCTCCATCATGAGATCGGCAGGTTCAGGCATCCTCGCAGGATGCATCTTTGCGGCCGTGAGGCTGGCACTGCCTTCACATCTCCAGGGCTTGAGCTCACCGTGAGCCTTGAGCTGGCTGAAAAGACTGCCCGACTTGATCTCGGGCATGCCCAGGCCAGCCAGCAGTTTATTCAATCTCACCAGGCCTGGAAATTTGATTCCACCCTGGGTTTCAAACCGGAAGGGTTCCTGCATGCCGACATCGGCACTGAGATCGAGATGATTTTCCTCATCGAAACGGACCCCGCAGGAGCTGAGGTGAAGAGTGCCCTCTCTTGCCTGCGCAGCGACAGCGATGCGTGGCAGCGGAATGTCGCCGAAACTCCCCTCTTCCAGTTTCAGCGCGAGGTGGGCAAGCATCTGACCAAACCTGCCGGCACTGATGTCCTTTGCGGCGCATTCGACCGCGCCTTCCAAATCCAGTTTGGCTCGGATGGTCTTGGGAGTCTTGGGCAGACCCATAGTGTCGATCAGGTTCGCTGGCTCATGGACCTGCAGATTCCACTCCGTCTTCAGTGGCATGACATCCTGCATCTTCATCATGGTCTTGAACATGATGCTGTTGCCATTCCCCAAAGGCAACTTCGAAAGCTCCACACGTGCTTCCTTGCCATCAAGATGGAAGGAGGACTCCAGTTCGGGCAGGCGGTAGTTTTCAAAGGACAGCGCCTCACCTGACAGTTTGCCGTAAACTTTGGTCGGCGTGGCACCAAGGCCTTCTGCCTTGGCATCAAACTTCCAAAGTCCTTTCACCGGCATGGGCTTTGCCAGGAGCTGGCTTGCATCGGAGATGCTGGCCACCGATGTGGCACTCCACGCAGCTTGCTGCCACTCTTCGATGTTCTGCGGAAGTCTGGCCTGGGCAGTGAGCTCAACCCGATTGTTGCCCCGCATCACCTGCAGGGTCTTGACGCCCGCCTGAGCATTCTTCATCTCAAGCTCCATTACCGCCTTATCAAGCAGCACCCCGGCAGCACGGAGGTTGGCCGCTTCAACCGCCATCGTAAGCCTCACCTGAGACGGCTTGGTGGGGTTGCCTTCAACGGCGAGGTCCAGCTTACCATCGCTAAACTCCACAGCTCGGGGCAGACCCAGCGTTTGCAGTTCCAAGGAACGCAATTCGCGGGCTGCCAGCATCGCTTTGACCTGCAGCGGCCCGGCAAAAGCATCCGCTGCCTCTGCCTGCATGCTGAATTTTCCGGACCCTAGATGCGCGGCGATCTGTGCAAGAATCCGGCCAGCCTCGAAATTCTGTAAATCCAGGCGCAGCTCATCGAGCACCACATCCTTGGGAAGGGCAAAATCACGGATCACAAGCAGGCGTGGCTGCCAGTCGATCTTTGCAGACAGAGCCTCGAAGTTCGGGCCGTCAGGCTCCACTCTCAGTTCACGGCATTCGAAGATGCCAGGCTGATCCACACCGGCCTGGAATGTCAGCCCACGAACGGCCACTCGCCGTCCATCCGCCAGGGTGAGTGTGGCCGAGAGGTTTTTGACATCGATCGAGCGCGGCCAGACCAGAGGTGGCGGAGCGCTGACTGCCTTCTTCGGAGAGGCTGATGAAGCATCCGGTCTGGTGGCGGCCGGGAGTCGCCTCAGATCCAGCTCCACATCGAGGTCGTGGACCATGACCGTCCGCACCTTGTGCTCCAGCTCTTCGAGCAGGTCATACTGAAGCTTCAGCTTTCCCAAGGCTGCCCTCGGCAGCCAGTGTCGCTCGCCGCCGCCAGTCTGGAGGTGCACGATCTCCAGGTCATTCCAAAGTGATCCACGCACCTCCCAGGACAAGGGCAGGCCTTGCGTAGAAGCACCCTGAGTCCCTACCCAGTGGAGCAGGGCAAAAATCACGGGTCTGTGGAATGCTACCAGCAAGGCGAACATGCCAGCAGACAGAAGTAGAAGCCGACGGATCCACCGCCACCGACGGCTAACTGGCTTAGGCTTGGCTCCTGAATCAATCACGAACCCCACTTCAACTCACTTCGTTGATAGATCAAGGCCAGCCGAGCCAGCACAACAAAACGCCCGTCTTCGCGTAAGCGAGGACGGGCGTTCTTGAAAATCAGCTGCGGATGGAAGAATTACTTCTTCTTCGCCGCCTTCTTGGCAGGAGCTTTCTTCTCCTTCTTGGGAGCATCAGCAAGTTTCACATTGGAGATGTGAATCGGGCCTTCCTTCTCAACAAAACCACCATTGGGGTTCTGCTGGCTGGGGCGCACGGCTTTTTTGATCATGCGCACACCCTCAACAAGAACGCGGCTCTTGGCAGGCTGCACTTCTTTGATGGTGCCCTGGGCTCCTTTGTGGGCTCCGGCGATTACGACGACGGTGTCGCCCTTTTTGACGTGGGTCTTGATACGGCTCATGGCGGGTCTTACAGCACTTCGGGGGCGAGGGAGACGATCTTCATGAAGTTCTTGTCGCGCAGT
>CALDGV010000524.1 GCA_937941745.1 uncultured Prosthecobacter sp.
GATCGCAGGAATGAGGAAGCCCTGCTCACTCATGCGACGGCTTGCTTCCAACGCCTTAGTTTCATCACCGATCATCCAGGGAATGATCGCGCTTTGAGGCTTGGATTCAGGCATCAAACTGGTGATGTGTCTCCACAGCTTCTCTCGTCGGGCCGTCCCCTCGCTTGTCTGGATCATTTCCAGGCTGATTTTAGCTGCATGAGCAATGGCTGGAGGTGGGGCGGTTGAATAGACAAAGCTGCGGGCCCGGTTGATGAGCCAGCCAGTCACCTCCCGACTTGCCGCCAGATAGCCGCCACTCAAGCCCACGGCCTTGCTCAGCGTGCCCATCTGGAGTTCCACCTGCTTTTCAAGTCCGCACTCGGCGGCGAGTCCCCTGCCCTGTGGCCCCAGGACCCCCACGGCATGAGCTTCATCCAGCATCAGCCAAGCTCCATGACGATTTTTCAAGGCCACGATGTCCTCCAGAGGACAGCGGTCTCCGTCCATGCTGAAAACAGATTCTGTGACTACCAGCACACGGCCAGAGGCCGACTGGAGGAGTTTTTCCAGCTTGCCGAGGTGATTGTGTGGGAACACACGGATGGTGGCACCGCTCAGCCGGGCGGCATCCACGAGACTGGCGTGACAGAGCTTGTCCAAAAGGATGCTGTCGCCTGCTCCTAAAAGTGCCGGTATCGTTCCCATGGCAGCGGCATAACCACTGGAGAAGGTGATGGCGGACTCAGTGCCTTTGAAGGCAGCCAGGGCCTGCTCAAGTTCGTGATGGGGCCTCAAAGTGCCACACACCAGGCGTGAAGCCCCGCTTCCGGCGCTGTAGCGCTCCACCCCCTCCAGCACGGCATTCCTGAGACTCTCACTGTTGGCGAGCCCCAGGTAGTCATTCGAGGAAAAGTTGACCATCTCCCGCCCGCCGAGATTCACCACGGGACCTTGAGCACCATCAATAAGGCGCAGATCCCGCCACAACCCCTGCGCCCGCCAGTCTTCAACTTGCGACTCCAGTGCCCAGCTCACTCCTTGAGTCTCCTTTCCAAAATTTCATCCTTCTCCACGCCAAGGGAGAGTGCTTTCTGATAGTTCCTCTTCGCCAGCTCGATGCTCGGCGGCTTTTGATCCACGTAGAGAAGAGCCAGATTGAAGTAGGCGATGCCATACTCCGGGTTCAGTTCAATGGCCCTCAGAAGTTCCGATTCGGCGGCTGTGTGCCATCCTAGGCTGCGGCAGGCAATGGCGAGGTAGTTGTGGGCACGTGCATCCGTGGGATCCTCATGAATTGCCCGTGTGAATTTCGACAGGGCCAGATAGGTGTCCCCTTTGCCATGGTAAATGAGGCCGAGAGCATTCCATGACTGCGCGACGTTGGGATTGTATTTCACCGAATTTTCAAAGCAGGTGATGGCTTCCTGAGGCCTGCCGGACTGCTGCTCCACCGCTCCCAGATTGGCCCACGCCAGGGCATTCTTCTCGTCCAGGCTGAGCATTTCCCGATAGGCGGCTCGCGCTGAGTCCCAGTCTCTTTTGGCAAAGGCATCAGCAGCTTTGCGCGCCAGAATGAGCGTGTGATCGGGCAGAGGATCCACATTTCCCACCGGCAGACGCTCCAGCGTGGCGGTGGGTTTGTCCTGCGCATGCAGCATAAGGCTGAAAAGCAGGCTGAGGAACGAAAAGAGAATGGGTTTCACCCCCTCATCGTGCATGAGGAGTCCAAATTGCCAACCGCTTCCTTGCGGCTGCCGATGTGCATCCGGGATAGTGCCCCGTGCAAAAGCAGTCTTCCCACCTGCCGTAACTCTCGCATAGCCTTTCCCCAACCATGAAACGTCTTTTCCTAGCCGCACTTTGCCTGTGTTCCCTTGGCTCTTCGCTGATCGCCGTCGAACCACTCCGCGTCTTCATCCGCGCTGGCAAAAAATCCCATGGCCCGGGGGCGCACGATTTCCCGCAGTTCCTCAAGGACTGGGTGCCGATGCTCAATGAGCGCGGTGCGAAGGCCGATGGCGGCATGGAATTTCCTACCAAGGAGCAGCTCGACAAGACGGACGTGCTCATCCTGCACGCGCAGGAGGCAGGCAACATCAAGATCGGCGATGAACGGAAGCATTTGATGGAGTTCCTCGCTCGTGGCGGCGGCATCGTGACGATCCACGCGGCGGCGGTGTCGAAGGATCACGACTGGTTCAAGACGATCATCGGCGGCTCGTGGCATTTCGGGCAGACGAAGTGGCTGGAGGCACCCATGAGCCTCTATTTCACCGATCACGACAACGCGATCACGAAGGACATCAGCAACTTCGACATCGACGACGAGATCTACTACGACATGGACCTGCTGCCCGAGGCCAAGATCCTCGCCGCCGCCTACACGCCGAACACCCCGCAGATCAAAGGCGGCAACAAAGAGGCGCAGCAGCGTGCCGCCGAGGCCGTGGCGAAAAAGAAGGCGGTCAATATTTACGACATCCAACCGCAGGTGTGGACCTATGAGAAGGACAAGTATCGCGCCTTCACCTGCATCCCCGGCCATTACCATCGCAACTTCAGCCACAACGGCATCCGCACGATGATCCTGCGCGGCATCGCCTGGGCCGGAAAGCGTGAGAACATCGACGAGCTGTGCAAACCGGCCGAACTGG
>CALDGV010000525.1 GCA_937941745.1 uncultured Prosthecobacter sp.
GGGTGAAGGTGATGATCGCCGTGGTGCTGGGTCTGATCCTGCTTTTCGTGCTGATCCGGTATGGGGACCGCTGAGTGATCCGGGTTACTTTGACTTGAGACCGAGGGTGTTCACCGAGATCACCCGGTAGAGATGGGTTTTGCCTGGCTCGGCCTGTTTGTCGGTGAAGCTCATCGGAACCAGCGGCAGTGCGGGTGTGTCGCTGTATTGCAGTCCCTGGAAGATGGGGCGGCCAAAGGGATTCTTGGGCTGTTCGGGCACTGTGGCGATGGGTTGGCCATCGCGTTCGATGATGAAGTGAGCGAGCCCGCTCTCCAAATCAGCCTCCGCCTGCCAGGTGAGCTGGTTGCCCTTGACCTGGAGCTGAGTTGGGGCTGGGGGCGGCGAGGTGTCTGGCAAGGCGGTGTCCTTGACGTACTGACTCCACAGTCTGGCGACAGCCTCATCTGGCAGCCAGATGGCCTTGGCAGCATCACCGCTGAAGGTGTCGGCAGGCTGGGCTTCCGTCGAGCCGAGGGCTGCCAGCCAGGCTGATTTTTGAGACATTGGTCGCAGAGGTTCGCCAGTCTTTGCGGGCAGGCGCTGGGAGAGGCAGGCATCCAGCCAGGCGATGGCCATGTAGCGCTGGTTCCCACATTCATGGGCGGTCAAGGGATCCACGGCGACACCGATGAGCCCGCCCTTGTTACGGACGGCGGTGAAGAAGGCTTCATTGGCAGGCCAGACTCCGGCAAAGCGGCCTTCCTTCACGGTCACACCCTCCTTGGTGCCTGGATTGCACATGATGGGCACGTTCAGGGCAGCATTTGGAAGAGTATGAACCTTGATCGTGGAGCGGTCTGGGTTGGCCTGGAGCAGAGGCACGCCGCTGCGCAGCCAGGCTGCGGCAACGCGTTCAGGATGGAGGAGGGTCATGCCACCGGCCCAGTGTCCACCGCCGCTGTGGCCCCATAGAGCCCATGGCACCTTGGCCAGTTCGGGATGACCGCTCTGGCTTCCCAGGTCCTTCAGAGCCTTCTGGAAAGCGGTGGAGGAGCCATTGCGTGGATCACACCACATCTGGCAGTCGGCCTTGTCTGGCTGCTCGTAAGCGGGAGCCAGGAGCGCGCAGTCATGCTTCCGGGCCAGGGCCTGCCAATGAAGGTCAAAGGCGCCCGTGAGGCCCGATTTGCAGGAGCCTTCACCACAACCGTGCTGGTGCACGATCACCCCACGCAGCTCCTTGGCTGTGGGAGGAATCCAAACGGTGTAGTTGACCGGAAAGATCAGCTCTCCGGCTTGGCTGGAGGCCTCGTAACGCACCCGGTAGTAGGGTGGGTGAGCCTCGGGAAAGACATCGTAAGGTGCCTGCTGAGCAGGCAGGAGGGCCGTGAGGCCGAGAAAGAGCAGAGCGATGGCGCGCATGGGAGCCCGAAAGAACGTCGGAGCCCGGGCCAATCTACAGCGCGACTGCCAAAGCTATTCGATGCGGATCACATACTCGCCCTTCCGATGCATGTGCTCATGATCGCGAGCGCGCATTTCGAGGTAGGCGGTGTCCGTCTTGATCCATTCCATCTGGCGCAGGAGTTTGTCGCGCCGTGCAGTCAGCGCATCACGCTGTGCCTGGATGGCTTCGAGCTTTTCACGCTGGGCGTTCTGCTCGGCCACGGGGTGTTTGTAAACCTCCACCAGGAGGGGCACCACGAGAAGTCCCAGGCAGAACTTTCCGAGCCGGATCAGCCCGCCCATCATGCGGTCAACGGGCTGGGGGGCGGCAGGGTTTTCGTTCTGGATTTCCTGATACTTCATGGGGGTGCTCCCTCCAGGGGAGGGTGTTGAATTAGACTTTCATGCGGCCGCCGAAGATCGCGCCGTCACCCAGTTCCTGCTCGATGCGCAGAAGCTGGTTGTACTTGGCGATACGGTCGCTGCGGGAAAGGGAGCCGGTCTTGATCTGGCCGCAGTTCGTGGCCACGGCGAGGTCGGCGATGGTGTAGTCTTCCGTTTCACCGGAGCGGTGGCTCATGACGGCGGTGTAGCCGTGGCGGTGGGCGAGATCGACAGCGTCCAGAGTCTCCGTCAGAGAACCGATCTGGTTCACCTTCACGAGGATGGAGTTCGCGGTCTTCTGGTCGATGCCCTTCTGAAGGAACTTGGTGTTCGTGACGAAGAGATCATCACCCACCAGCTGAGTGGTGGCGCCGAGGGTGTCGGTGAGGTGCTTCCAGCCGGTCCAGTCGTTTTCGGCGCAGCCGTCTTCGATGGAGATGATCGGGAAGTTTTTCTTCAGTTCGGCATAGTAGGCGACCAGTTCTTCAGCGGTGCGCTCGGACTTGTCACTCTTCTTGAAGACGTACTTGTTCTTCGCCTTGTCGTAGAACTCGGAGGAGGCCACGTCGAGGGCGATGAAGATGTCTTCACCCATTTTGTAACCGGCTTTCTCGATGGCCTGGGCGATGACTTCCAGCGCATGGCTGGCGCTCTTCAGGGTCGGGGCGAAGCCGCCCTCGTCACCCACGGCCGTGTTCAGGCCGAGGTCATGAAGGATCTTCTTGAGGGCGTGAAAGACTTCTGCGCCATAGCGGAGAGCTTCGGAGAAGCAGGGGGCGCCTTTCGGCATGATCATGAACTCCTGGAAGTCGATCGGAGCATCCGAGTGGGCGCCACCGTTGATGATGTTCATCATCGGCACGGGCAGGACCTTGGCGTTCGGGCCGCCAATGTATTTGTAAAGCGGCTGGCCGAGGGCTGTGGCGGCGGCCTTGGCGACGGCCAGGGAGGCGCCGAGGATGGCGTTGGCACCAAGCTTGGACTTCGTTGGTGTGCCGTCCACTTCGAGCATGGCCTTGTCGATCGCGACCTGGTCGGCGGCGTTGCTGCCGATGATGCAGTCGGCGATTTCGTTGTTCACGGCGTCCACGGCCTTGAGCACGCCTTTGCCGAGGTAACGCTTCTTGTCGCCGTCACGCAGTTCGAGGGCTTCGTGTTCGCCGGTGCTGGCACCGCTGGGGACGGCAGCGCGTCCCATGGCTCCGTTTTCGAGGAGCACGTCCACTTCGACGGTGGGGTTGCCGCGGGAGTCGAGCACTTCGCGCCCGACGACTTGTACAATGGTGAGATCGTCCATGAGGTGATTTATTTCAGTATGCTTAACTAATTGGGTTTTGGCAAGACGACATCCAGGAGCCTTTCCTGAAGCCTCAAGCGCCTGGGCTGATAGCCGGAAACCAGCCCGGCACAACCGCCAATCTGGACAGGTCCAGGCTCGACAATCGAACAGGTGTCATGGCAGACTCGTCTGTGCCTGCCATGAAAGCTTCGATTCTCCTTCCGCTGGCTGCCGTTTGTGTGATGGCCTCTGCCGAGCCCATCCCGGAGATCCTCACGCTCAGCGGCAAAACCTACCGTCAGTGTGAGATTGTGCGGGTTTATCCCGACGGGGTGGCCTTCCGACATGCCGATGGCGCTGCGAAGGTCCTCTTTGAGGATCTTTCCAAGGAATGGCGCGAACGCCTGGGATATGATGCCGCCAAGGCCGCTGCCTACAAGAAAGAGCTCGCTGACAAGCGCGCCGCCGAGAGTGAGGCTCGTGCCAGAGTCGAAGAGGCGAGATTTAAGGCCTTGGCAGAGGCGGCGGAGATGGCGCGCACACGCAGCCTGGGGCAGGAGGCCCAGGCTCGGGCCTCCATTCAGGTTCAGGGGAATGCTATCGTCAGCCCTGCTGTTCCCGCAATGCCCGCCCTGGGGGCCGTGCATGATCCCCTGGCCGGTTATGGGCGCTACGAGCGGCCTCATGCCTTCCCCTACTGGCAGGGAGGCTGGGGCGGCTATCCCGGTTATGGCTGGGGATGGGGAGCATCCTTCTACACACCAGGCTGGGGTATTTCCGTCTCGCCGGTGCCTTTCTGTCCGACGCCGAGGATCTTTCGCAGCACGATCACACGCTAGGGTTTTCATTTGCAGAGCCGGATTCGGGCGGCATGACGTGTCCATTCCATGACCGACGCTGACATTCATTCCGCCATTCTCGACATGGGCCGCCGCGCCCGGGCTGCCTCGCATGAACTGGTGAAGCTTTCCACGGCGCAGAAGAACGCCATTCTGCTGGCCATGGCCGATGAAATCGAAGCCCGGCAGGCCGGAATTTTGGAGGCCAATGCCCGGGATCTGGCCGCGGCTCACGAAAAAGGCCTGTCCAAGGCCATGATTGACCGCCTCAAGCTGGATGCCAAGCGTCTCAAGGGCATCGCGGATGCGGTCCGCGAGGTGGCAGCCCTGCCCGACCCGGTGGGTGAGGTGCTCAGCGCCTGGACACGCCCGAACGGGCTGCGCATCACGAAGAAGCGTGTGCCTATCGGAGTCATCGGCATCATCTTTGAATCTCGCCCCAACGTCACCACCGATGCTGCGAGCCTCTGCTTCAAAACGGGCAATGCGACCCTTCTGCGTGGTGGCAGCGAGGCCATCCATTCCAATGTGGCTCTGGCTGAGGCTCTCCAGGCAGGTGGCGAGCGCGCCGGCTTGCCCAAGGACAGTGTGCAGCTCATTCCTTTCACCGACCGCTCCAGTGTGGAGCACATGGCGAAAATGGATCAGTTCATGGACCTGATCATCCCGCGAGGTGGCAAGGGCCTGATTGAAAAGGTTGTCGCCACCGCCCGCATGCCCGTCATCAAGCACTACGACGGCGTCTGCCACATCTACGTGGCGCCTTCGGCGGATCAGGAGATGGCCGTGAAGGTCATTTTGAATTCCAAATGCCAGAAGCCCGGCGTCTGCAATGCGCTGGAAACCTTGCTCGTGCATCAGGACATTGCGGCTGAGTTCTATCCCAGGCTGGCCAAGGCACTTCAGGAGGCGCAGGTGGAAATGCGCGCGGATGCGGTGGCGCTCGCTCATCTGGGCGG
>CALDGV010000526.1 GCA_937941745.1 uncultured Prosthecobacter sp.
CCGCTTTTTCCGGACGCTGGTAGCGGGCACGGCCCGTAGGTTTGGACGAGCTGCCAAACTTTTTGGCTGGTCCGCCACGCTTCTGCGGGCCGGAACGAGATTTCTTTGCAGGCTTGGCAAGGTCGTCTCCGTCATCCCAGGCGGAGCCTGGCCGTGCCTTGGAGGGCTTGGCGTCCGGCTTTTTGGCTTCACCGGCAGGTTTCTGGCGGCCGGTCGTGCCTGCTTCGGTGAAGAAGCGCTGAATTTCTGCCTCGCTGAGCTCCTTCCAGCTGCCCTTGGGCAGTCCCTTGAGCTCGAGCCAGCCAATGCGGGTGCGGGTCAGGCGCTCCACTTCGAAGCCGAGCTGGTAGAACATCAGACGGATCTGGCGCTTCAAACCCTGCTTGAGCACCACATGGCAGCGGTAGCCGGTGATCATCCAGGCACGCTCAGCTTTGGCATGGCCTTCTTCGGTCATCATGCCCTTCACCAGCTTGGCCATCACGGCCTGATCGAGGGGCTTGTCCACCACCACCTCGTATTCCTTTTCCGCTCCTTTGCTCGGATGGATCAGGTGATGGGAAAGGTCGCCGCGGTTGGTCATCAGCAGCAGGCCCTCGCTCTCCTTGTCCAGCCTGCCGACATGGTGCAGGGACTGAAGCTGGCGGGGCAGCAGGGCGTAGATGGTCATCCGGTCGCGCTCATCGCTGCGGCTGCAGATGTAGCCCTTGGGCTTGTTCAGGGCGATCGCGATGCCCGTTTCGGTGCGGACAGGCTTTCCATCCACGGTCACCTCGTCTTCAGGCTTCACCAGGGTGCCCAGCTCGCTGACGCGCTTGCTGTTGATGGCCACCCGGCCTTCGAGGATGATTTGTTCACAGCCTCGGCGTGAACCCAGGCCGCACTGGCTGAGATATCGATTGAGGCGCACGACAAAAAAACCCCGGCGGGTCGTGCCGCCGGGGACTTGGGGGTCAGGGGTTACTCAGCTTTGGTCTTTGGCAGGCCGGTCGGCAGGCGACCTTCCTTCCACTGACCACGGGCTTTCATGAGCTTGATGCGCTCGCCGCGCTTCAGGACACTGCGCTTGGTGCCGACGGAGCCGCCGGAGGTTTTGAGGCTGCGATGTTGCGACATGGCTGGTAAATGAAGGGAAGGGGGTTTTTGGAAAAAGGGCGCGGAGAATAGACGCCCCCCTTCGAAGCGCAAGGGCTTTGTTCATGGGTGTGCAATCCCTGCCATCTGGCCCGAAAACCGCTCCATGGTGGACTGCGCCTTGCCAGACGCCCCTGGCCGTGTACTCTCGCCGTCCCTTTGGCGGCCTGGCCGCGTTTCCTTTTCCCCCGAGATGTCGAAATTGCCCATGCCTTCTGCTTCTTCTGCCGCACGCTGGCTGTTCCTGTTGCTGGCCGTGGCGTCCATGACCCCCGCCTGGGCCGATGTCAGCTCCGTTCCAGGCTCTGGATTCTTGAAGCGCATGTTTGGTGGGGGCAGCCAGGAAGCACCACCTCCGCCGCCTGCTCCAGAGCCCGTCAAGGAGGCTCCCAAGCCCAAGTCCACGAGCAGCTCCTCCTCCGGCAAACGGGAAAAAATCACCATCAAGCCCTCAGGCACGGTGAAAAAATCCGGCAGTTCGTCCTCCTCTAAGAGCAAAAGTTCGTCCACGGCCCCCAAGAGCGCCCCCAAAATAGCCGACAGTCCTCCGGTGAAGCCTTCGGAGATTGAAAAAGCACCGCCGGCGGAGATGCCCAGCGCCTCAAAATCCGGCGATGGTGAGTTTGGCAACGATGATGACGACAAGCAGACCTCGGTCAGTGCTGCCAGCAGTGCAGCGACGACCAGCCAGCCTCTGCCCACCAACACCAAGAACACGGGCTGGCAGGTGGTGAAGGTGAACGGGCGGGATTACGTCACGGGCGAAAGCATCCACAACTTCTACCGCTTCAGCTCCTACAAGGTGGATGGCAGGCACGTCTGGCTGCGGTCCAACAACCTGATCCTGAAGGCCTCCATCGGCAGTCAGGAAATGCTGATCAACAACATCAAGTTCATCCTGAGCTTCCCGGTGCTCGAATCCGGCGGACGCGCCCTGTTCTCCCGCCTCGATCTTTGCAAGCTCATCGACCCCGTCCTTCGTCCGACCTACATCACGGATGCCGAACCCTTTGACACGGTGGTGGTGGATGCCGGGCATGGCGGGCACGATGTCGGCGCACGGGGCGTTTACGGCTATGAGAAGGATTTCGCCCTGCGCATGTCCTACGCCGTGCGGGATGCCCTGCAGAAGAAAGGATTCAAAGTCATCCTCTCCCGCCCGAATGACACCTTTGTGACCCTCGGTGGGCGTGTGGGCATCGCGAATGCCACGCCGCGCAGCATCTTCATCAGCCTGCATTTCAACTCCGGCGGCAGCGCCGCTACGGGGATCGAGACCTTCGCCCTCACTCCGCAGGGCAGCGCGGCCAGCCTGGAGCGCGGTGGCGGCTTCAATTACAACGGCCTCACGGGCAACGCCCATGACTCTGCCAACATCGCCCTGGCCACCGCCGTGCACGCGATGGTCATCAGCCGGTTCAAGTTTGTCGATCGCGGCATCAAGCGCGCCCAGTGGAGCGTGCTGACGGGCTGCAAGCGCCCGGGCATCCTTTTTGAAGGCGGCTTCGTCACGAATGGCAATGAATGCCGCCTGATCGCCTCCGAAACCTACCGCACCTCCGTGGCATCTGCCATCGCCGATGCCGTGGTGAACTATCGCACGGCTCTCCGCGGTGCCATGACCAAGCAGCGCTGAGCCTCCAAAAAGCGGCTGCCTTTGCCAGATCGCAGGTTCCGGGCCGTTATCTCGCCCGCCATGCGACTCATCCTCACCCTCGCCCTTCTTTCTGCCGGACCGCTTTCTGCGCAGGACCTGAATCCGCAGAAGCAGAAGGCCCTGCAGATCGCCGGACAGAACGAAGTCGAACTCCGCCTCGACCAGCCCTATGCCGGGAACGCGAATCCCAAGCAGCAGGTGGATGTTTACCTGCCGAAAAAGCGCCGCACCGGGCAGCCTTTGCCTGTCGTGGCCCTGATCCATGGCGGTGGCTGGGTCAATGGCGACCGCATCGGTTATGCCGCCCAGGCCATCCAGCTCGCCCGGACTGGAGACTATGCCGCCATCACGGTCGGTTACCGCCTGACCAAGGAAGCCTCCTGGCCTGCACAGGTGCATGACTGCAAGGCGGCGATCCGCTGGATCCGCGCCCATGCCAGGGAGCTGAACCTGGATGCGGATAAAATCGCCGTCTGGGGCAGTTCGGCAGGGGGGCATCTCTCCTCGCTGCTCGGCACCAGTGGCGGTGTGAAGGAACTCGAGGGCGATCTCGGCCCCAACACCACCTTCAGCAGCCGCGTGCAGGCCGTGGTGAATCTCTGCGGTCCGGAGGATTTCACCCTGGCGCTCATGTTCGACAAGGACAGCCAGCCCATCTGGAAGGACGATGCGGTCAGCGGCCTGCTCGGTGGAAACGCCCAGGAAAAGACTGCGGAAGCCAAGGCTGCCTCACCTGTCACCTACGTGAGTTCAGACGATCCGCCCTTCATCACCTTCCATGGCACGAAGGACCAGCGTGTGGCCTACCGCCATGCCGAGACGATTCATGCGGCGCTGCAAAAAGCAGGTGTCACGTCGCTGCTGGTGCCGATCACCGACGGCGGACATGGTTCCGTCAGTCATCCCGAGGTGAAGGTGCGCGGGCAGCAATTCACGGACAAAGTCCTGCGCGGCATCGCAAGCACCATCGACACCAGCCCTCTTCAGGCCCTGCCTGAGGCTCCCCGCAACAAGTGATCCTGCGATTCCCTCCTGCATGACCTGGATCGACTGCGGCCGCGAGCATTCCGAGGCCATCCGTGCCATCTTCAACGAGGCCATCGTGAATTCCACGGCCCTCTACGACTACCATCCCCGAAGCCCGGAGGTCATGGATGCCTGGTTCCGTGCCAAGGAGGCCGGCAACCTGCCCGTGATCGGTGTCCTTGATAACGATGGCACCCTCATGGCCTTCGGCAGTTACGGTCCCTTCCGTCCACATGCCGCCTACCAATACAGCATCGAGCATTCGATCTATGTGGATGCGCGCTACCGTGGCCGTGGGCTTGGCCGGCAGATGCTCCAGCGGCTCATCCACCGCGCTCAGGAGCAGGGTTATCACATGATGATCGGCGTCATTGATGCGCAGAACCAGGCCAGCATTTCCCTGCATGAAAAGCTCGGCTTCCAGTCCTGCGGCCACATCCGCGAGGCTGGCTACAAGTTTGGCCGCTGGCTGGACCTCGCCCTCTACCAGCTCCTGCTGCCCACGCCTGCCCAGCCGCAGGAAAAATGACTCAGGCCAGCACTGGCGGCCTCGCATGCAGGTAGTCCAGCCACTCCGCCGGCGAGCCCGCTTTGCCGTCTTCGGCAGCATGGATCAGGTTTGTCAGCTCCCGGGCCGTGACAAAATGGTAGTGAAAGCCCGGTGTGGCCGCTGCCATGGCCGCCAGATCCTGGTAGAAGCGCCTCATGCGTTCTCCGAGCAGGGTCTGGTAGTTCTTGGAGATGCCGCCGTGCGTGTGCAGCTTGATGAAGACCCAGGGCGCGCCGTCTTTCACCCTCGGACACAGCTCCAGCCAAAGGCGGAAACGCTCCACGCTCGGTGGATTGCTGCCTGAGGCATCGCCGTTTTCCAGGCGTGGGATCAGCCCCCACTTCCGCCGCCGCCAGTTCAGCCCCAGCGGCCCCTGCACCAGCAGCAGATGGTCCGGCTTGTCGCGCAGAGCTGCTGTCCGGCCCGTCTGCACCGGCGTTCCTCGGTCGTGGGACTTCGGGCGGCCATCCTCACGGGCATAGTAGGCCGCATTGATCGTGCTCGTCTGGCAGGGGTCGGGCGCTGAGGGCAGCGTCATGTCCGCATAGCAGCCCGTGCGGCGCAGCACCTCCAGCTCGTTGGGCACCCCGCATTTCCTGCCAGTGGGGTGGGAATGATCCAGCGCCCAGTTGCCGTGGATGAAGGCATACTTCGCCCGGCCCGTGGAGGCCTCCCGGCTCAGCAGGCCGTGCCGGGAAAAGTCCGCCACCCCCTTTTCCAGCAGCGCGGTCAGGGTCGCCTCCGTGTCATTGTCATGGTGCAGATGGATCTCCACTTCGCTTCCCGTGCGCTGGCACAGGCCCGCCAGAGGCTCCAGCAGGGAGGGTTCATACTTCTCGATCGGATAAAAAAACGAATGCCTGGGCCCCCGGCCGCCGCTGTCCTGGTAGGCTGACACCAGGCCTGGCCAAGTTGCCTCCCAGTGCGTCACCGCCTTCTGCGCTCCTGCCAGATCCGTGTCATGCAGCGGTTCATAATGGTCACAGACCGCGATGCAGGCGTGCAGCGGGCGCTCGGCCGAGATGCGCACGGGGTGCCTGCGGAAACGCAGGTAAGGAAGGAGCCACTGTTGAGCGCCGCGGAGCATGAGCTGGCTCCTTTGGAGCGTTCCACAGCGCCCCGCAACCCATCAGCGCGATCCTGCGTAAAAAACCGGTTGCCGGATCAGCGATTAGTGCCACTATCCCCGCCCCCTGCCGCCCGGGCACCTTGTTTCCCCATCGCTCTGCGGCTTTCCATCCCTTCAAAGTCTCAGTTTATGGCATACGCAATCATCAAAACCGGCGGCAAGCAGTACAAAGTCTCCGTGGGCGACAAGCTCGACGTGGAAAAACTCGAAGTGGCCGAAGGCGAAACCGCCTCGTTCGACCAGGTCCTGGCCGCAGGCGAAGGCTCCAGCATCAAGATCGGCGCCCCCACCCTGGCCGGTGCCACCGTGCAGGCCAAGGTCCTCAGCCAGTTCAAGGGCGAGAAGGTCACAGCCTTCAAGTTCAAGAAGCGCAAAGGCTACCACAAGACCAAGGGTCACCGCCAGCCGCTGACCAAAGTCCAGGTCACCGCCATCAACGCCTAATCTCATTTTAACCCCAACCCCCTCAGGAGTACCCACTCATGGCTCACAAAAAAGGTCAAGGTTCCGTCAAGAACGGTCGCGACAGCAACAGCAAGCGTCTCGGCGTGAAGAAGTATGGCGGTGAAGCCGTCATCGCCGGCAACATCATCATCCGCCAGCGCGGCACCAAGTGGACCCCCGGCCGCAACGTCGGCATCGGCAAGGATCACACCATCTTCTCCCTCGTGGAAGGCCGCGTCCGTTTCGACCAGGACGGCCGCCGCGTGAACGTGGACGAAGCCGCCCTTCAGGCCTGATTCGATCCCACCCGGATTTTTCAAAGCGGACTCGGTTTCGAGTCCGCTTTTTTGTGCCCGCGATCGGCTGTCCGACTTCCGGTCGCGCCTTTTGAGGCTGGTTTTTGAGCTGACTGGCACTCTCCTTCAGCTGCTGGAGCAGGCTTTGAGTCTGTTTGGCCGGCTGGAGTGACTTCCTGGCCTGAGTCTGCGGCAGGTGTTGACTCTGAATCGGGGGATGGGATAGGCAGCAGACTCCATCATGGCTTCGTCAGGCATGGTCTGAGCACTGAATTATGATCCATTCCTTTTCGCGAGTCATTCTCCTAGCGGCCATTTCCCTGGGATGGATGTCCCCGGCCTTCTCGCAAGTCGCGCCCGCCGCTTCTCTGTCGGTGACGGATCACTCTGCCAGTGTCATGGTTTCCGGCGTGGCCAGCCCGCTGGGCACATGGAGCCTTTTGCCGGCCAAGCCTGCCCGCCAGCCTCAGGTTTCCCAGGTAGTGGCAGGGCAAACGCATTCCCTGGTTCTCAAGCTGGACGGAAGTGTCCAGGGCTGGGGCTACAACATCGCCGGGGGGGCGACCATTCCGAGTGACCTCGGGCCAGTCACTGCCCTGGCGGCTGGCAGTCTGTTTTCGGTGGCCCTGACGCAAACCGGCAGCCTGCGTGGCTGGGGTGCCAACTACCAGGGCCGGCTGCCGGTGCCATCGGCGACCCAGTTGGTCAGCGTTTCGACCGGGGAATCCCATGGGCTGGCCCTGAGGGCAGATGGCACGGTGATTTCATGGGGCAGCAATGAAAACGGCCAGCGCAACATCCCTGCCGGTCTGGGCAATGTCATCGCGGTGGCCGCCGGCGGGAAGCATTCCCTGGCCTTGCGGGCGGATGGCACCGTGATCGCCTGGGGGGACAATCGAGCCGGCCAGTGCAATGTGCCTGCGGATGTCACCCAGGCTGTCGCCATTGCGGCCGGGCAATGGCATTCAGCGGCCCTCCTGGCGGATGGCAGCGTCCGCTACTGGGCCAGTTACATGGACAACTGGGCCCGCGGCAGCCGCCCGGAGCCCTCGTCGCTGCGGGATGCCATCGCCATTTCCGCCGGAGGCTACAGCGTGATGGCCCTGCGGCGGGGCGGTTCGGTCGTTGCGTGGGGTGGGGATGAAGCCAGGTTGCTGCCTGCGGACCTGGGGCCTGCCGTCAGCGTCTCGGCGGGCTACACCAAGGGCATGGCCCTGCATGCGGACGGCAGTGTCACCAATTGGGAGGACTCTGGGTATTACACCCTGTGGCCGAGGATGCCGACGGAGTTGGCACCGCCCCAGGAAGGGCCGGACCTGATCTACACCCGCCTGGGCTATCTGGAGAACCACGGCACCGCCGTGTTGAACGGGGTGCGGGCGGAGATCGAAGGGCCGGATGCCGACCAGTTTTCCGTCCTGCTCACCCAGGTGACGAACATCGCCGTGGGCGGCAAAAGCGCCTTTGCCATCCGCTTCCATCCGACCCGTGGCGGCGCGCTCAGCGCCGTGCTGAAGATTCACAGCAATGCGCCGGACAGCCCTTTCCTCGTGCCTTTGAGGTCGGCCGCGAATGGCGAACTCACGGCGACGAAGGCCGGGGGCGCGGGCGGAGACTTCACCTACGGCCCGCTGCGGGCCGAGCGCCAGACCGGCCTCATGCTCCAGCAGATCCGCTTCACCAACAAGCTGGGCGGGGGCCTCCATGGCCTGCGCCTGTATTTGTCAAAGGTTGCCGCCGGGGTGGTGGTGTACAGCAGCAGTGTGAGCAGGAGGCCGGGAACGGTGGAGGTGTTTTACCCCAGGACCATCGCGGCGGAGGAAACCGTGTCGTTTGACCTGGTGTACCATGACCCCAAACGCCGCACGCAGGAGGCCATCTTCCCCAAGATCACGGCGGAGGCGATTCTCGATCCGGTGCCTGCCTCACCGCCTGTCTCTGGCAAGGTGGTCATGCCCGGCCCGCGTGTCACCCTCACGGCCCAGGGGCCGCAGCTGGACTGGACCTCGAAGGCGAAGGCCAGGTATGTCGTGGAGTATTCAGACGACGGCTGGTCCTGGCAGAGCGCCGTGCACCTGCTGCAGGCGGGCTCCAGCCGGATGACCTGGGTGGACCGCGGCCCGCCAGAAACCCGGACCAAGCCCGCCTTGAACCCCGGAGGCGCGGGCACCAGCCGCCGCTATCTCATCAGAATCCGTTAGAGGCCATCCGCTTAAAACCGCCACACGGTGCTCAGCCCCAGCACAAAGGCGCCCCGGGAATCCAGAGTGGCCGTGGAGTCCACGCCGGGCACCTCGTAGCGGCGCAGGAACTGGTAGCGGCCACTGGCCATCAGGCTCAGGCGCGGGGTGATGTCGTAGCCGAAGCCCAGCCCGGCGTAGAACCCTGGCAGCAGGCTGGTGCGCTGCTCCCTACCGCGCAGGGTCTGGCCGCCGGAGTTGTTCAGCCTCGCCCGGTGATGGTACTCGTAGGTGCCGCTGGCCACGGCGAGCAGGAAACCACCCTCCAGCATCACCCGCAGGCGCTTCCCCATCGGGATCTGCACGTAGCTGCCCCACTGGCTCACGGCGAGGTGCACCTCCAGATCACGCCGGCCCTCAAACTTCACCTGGGCCGTGCCGCCAAAGGTCCGCACCAGGGCGGTGTCAGGCAGCAGGGTGTTGGGGCCGAGGAAAGACCCGGCAAAGCCGGCGCCCGGTGCGGGGCTGCCGCCGAGGCTGAAGGCATCGGTGAAGGTCTGGACGGTGGCCTGCGTGGAGGACTGATTGTGCAGGTCCACATGCGCATACTGCAGGCCCAGGCGCAGACCCCATGTGGGGCTGGCGTCTTTCAGGCGCAGGAAGGGCACCGGGCCCAGATCATAGAGCCCGTAGAGCTCGAAGCCTGCACCCGCTGCCACGCTTTCATCCGTGACACGCCCCACCTGGTTGCCCCGGCGGCTGGAGGCGATGGAGCGAAACTCGATGTTGCCGCCCACTTCCTGGGAGCTGCTGCCGTAGCCCCAGAACGTCGTTTCCCCTCCGGCGTTGCCGCTGGAGTCCACCCGCACATAGCCATCCAGGTATTCACGGTTCTGTCCCGCCAGGTTCGGCCTCGTGGCAACCCCATCCGTCACCGTGAACTCGGCCTTCATGCCCAGGATCGGCGCATACCCCGCCCCCAGGCTCCACCTCGATTCCGGGCTTTGCCGAAAAACATCCTTCCAGTCTCCTGCCACAGGCGCATCCAGCCTGCCCGGAGCCTTGAGTTCCGGCTTCGTAGCGGCTGCATTCGGAGGTGCTGTCGGAGCAGGCGACGCCTCCTCCGGGGCTGCCTGAAGTCCTCCAGTGAAGATGACCATGGCGGCGAGAACGGCAAAGAGGCGGGAAATCATGAAATCGGCGCCCGGCCTATAAGCTCCCGCCCATCACTTTCCACCCCGCAGAGAAGGAACCGTGGGATTTTGTTTCCGCAGCAGGTCGGCGTGCCCGATGGCTCATGGTTCCCTCGGGGAAGCCCGACGTCTGCGCCAAACGGCAGCCTTTTGGTCCCGCCACGGCCGTGTCCGCACCAAACGACGGCATTTTAGTCCCGCCACGGCCGTGTCCGCGCCAAACGACGGCATTTTGGTCCTGCCACCGCCGTGTCCGCACCAAACGACGGCATTTTAGTCCTGCCACGGCCGTGTCCGCACCAAACGACGGCCTTTTGGTCCTGCCACAGCCGTGTCCGCACCAAACGACAGCATTTTAGTCCCGCCACGGCGGTGTCCGCGCCAAACGACGGCCTTTTGGTCCCGCCACAGCCGTGTCAGCACCCAAAAACCGGTCTGGAAGGTCGGTGGTGGGGAAGCGATCAAGGAGACGGCTGTCGGCGCTGTCTTTCGTCGGGCTTGCTGAAAAGGGTGAATCCGTTACCTTCCCCCGCATGAGCACCCTGGCACAAATCGAACTCGCTCTCCCGCATCTGGCGGAGGAGGAGTTATCGCATCTGGAGCGCTTTGTTCACTCACTGCGCCGTCGTCGGGCGCAGAAGTCTCGAAGTGCGCTCGATCTGGCTCCACTCAGGCTGGGCAAGGTCTTGAAGCCGCTCTCGGCGGAGGACGATCTGCTGGAGGAGATGCTCGATGACCCACGGCCTTGATACCGGCTTTCTCGTGGCTGCGGAGGTGGCTGAGCACTCGGATCACGAGGCGGCCAGGCAGCAGTTGCATGCACTTCGGGAGGCTGGAGACCGTTTTGCACTCACGGCGCAGGTGCTGGCCGAGTTTGTGCACATCGTTTCCGATCCGAAGCGCTTTGCCGCCCCGTTGACGATGGAGGCCGCGCTGGAGCGGGCGCAGCTCTGGTGGGAATCGCCCGAAGTCGATCAACTCGGGACAGATGCGTTCTCGGTGGGGACCTTTTTCACCTGGATGCGGCAGCATCGGCTCGGGCGGAAGCGCATCCTCGACACCATGCTGGCTGCCACCTTTCACGAGGCAGGCATTCAATCCGTTCTGACCACTAATTCCCGAGACTTCACCGTGCTGGGCCATTTCGTGTGCCTCACGCCTTGATGAGTGGTCCAGTTCCATGCCGGGCACACCGCAGAGGAGAGAAAACCGCAGAGAGGGAGTGGTCGGGCCCGATGCCGAGGGGGAAGAGACCGAGGAGGCGGATGACGGCGCTCAGGCTCGTGGGCTGTCGGAGCTGGCTGGGAAGGTAGCTGCGACAGGTCGATGAGGCGTTCTGGCAACCAAGGTGTGCGTATCTGGCTGTTGCCTGGCCCCGTTTCCCTGGACTTGAGGCCCGTCGGCGGCCAAACCACCGACAGTTTGAGCTCAAAGAGGGGTGCGTTTGACCCCAAAGAAGGGTGCCTTTGACCCCAAAGAAGGGTGCCTTTGACCCCAAAGAAGGGTGCATTTGACCCCAAAGAGGGGTGCGTTTGAGCTCAAAGAGGGGTGCATTTGACCCCAAAGAGGGGTGCGTTTGACCTCAAAGAAGGGTGCGTTTGACCCCAAAGAGGGGTGCGTTTGACCCCAAAGAGGGGTGCATTTGACCTCAAAGAGCGCGTGCCAGAGTCGAAAGCGTCCGAGGCCGAGGGGGAAGAGATCGAGGAGGAGGATGACGGCGCTCAGGCTCTGGGGCTGTCGGAACAGGCTGAGAAGGAAGCTGCGACAGGTCGATGAGGTGTCGTGGCAACCAAGGTGCGGGTATTGTGCCCCCCGGTTTCAGTCGAACGATCAGCTTACAGTTTTTGTTTTCTAAGCTCGGATTTGATTCGGCTTATGCTGTTAGAAATTGGCAGAACCCTGCCTGCATCCGCTTTGCGTTTTGCGGTCTGAAACTTTCCTCCCGTGCAAGTATCGTTCAAGTCGACCATCATTTGAACAAATTCATCGGTGCGTTTAGGGCAGTATCGTTTGCAGTATGACTTCAAGTCTGCTTCCAAGGCTCTGATTGCACTGATTAGCTTCTGCGCGAGTGACTCTAATTCACCTTTGTCCTGTTCATTGGTATCTCTCGACCAGTAGGATATCGAATCAGTCCTCAACGATTCAAGATCCTTGATGATGGCATCGATTAAACTCGCCTCGTTTGCTTTCCTGACAAAATATCGCTGAAGAATCAGTGAGCCTCCGATTAGAGCAACTAGCGCTGGCGAGACGTGATGGAGGAGATCGACGATGTTGTTCCACATGGCCTATTTCTTCTTGGCATCGTTGATGTACTTGTGAATCAACAACACATAGCTGCTGAATTCCTCGTCATCACATTTGATTCGCAGCCTTTTCGACAGGTCATCCTTTGTGAAATGCCCTTCTCGAACAAGGCCCCCAAATGCTTCTTCGAGAAAGGATGAACCAAAACCCTCAACAGTGTCGATTCGCACTTCTACCAAATCATTAGCTTTGAGTGCGGGCACCAAGATTGAATCCCGAAATTCAGAGCCATTGAAGGGGCCGTCCTCGGCATACCGCCCCCACGGGGTGTCTGAGAAATCTTTGCCTATGTCGATTATTTTCATTTTAGATGGTCACAGTCCATTCGATAAGAGTGCCGCAAATTGAATGCTTGAAGTCATTGTTGTGGACGTGAGATGGCGAATCTTG
>CALDGV010000527.1 GCA_937941745.1 uncultured Prosthecobacter sp.
CACGTCTTTGAAAAGGAGAGTGTTTCTGCCAACACCCCGACCAACCGCCGCTTCTGCATCAACGGAGTGGCTCTGAAGTTCGTGGAGAAGGGCGGCAAAGCCCCTGAACTGCTCGCCTTGGGCTCCAGCGCCGTAGAAAAGAAGAAGGAAGAAGTCGCCAAGGAGGCTGGAGTTGAGGTGAAGAAACCTTGATCCAGTTCACCAGAAGTTTGGAAGATGCCTTGGGCCCGCTCGGCCCAAGGCTTTTTTGTGGGAACCACCTGGGCACAAAAAAGCGGAAGGCTGAAAATGTGCCTTCCGCTGTTTGAGTTCGGTTCTTGGAAGCCTCGCTTACTTGCTCTTGGCTTCACCTTCACCCTTCGGCTTAGAACCATCGAGGGGGGTGATGATCGGGCGGTCCTTCATTTCCGGAGAAATGGTCCAGGAATCCCCCTGCTTGACGAAGGAAATCAGGAAAAGCTCTTCGATGCGGTCTGTCAGCGTTTCCTGGGAAGTCCGGACAGTGGCATGCACATAACCCTTCTCCTTCTCCTCGACGAGGCCGAGCACCTCGATCTTGAGGGTTTCCTGCTTGCGCTTGGTGACTTCCGGCGCGGCGTTGATGCGCTTGTGCCAGGCCTCACGATCGAGGATGTAGAATTCCTGAGGGGTCAGCTTCTCAAGTTCGCGAATTTCCTTCACGCCAAAGCGCTCCAGCATCTGCTGCTCCTCCGTCATGGTAGGTGCCGTCTTGATGATGGCGATGGTTTCCTTCTGCTTGCGCTCCAGGGAGGCCGTCTGCAGCAGGCTGGCCGCTGTCTTCCATTCCTGATTGACCACGCAGGAGAGGTACTTTTTGACCAGTTCGCCGCAGGGATGATCCGCAGGAAGCGGTGCGCTGTAGGCGGTGCAGGCAAGGGTGAACGCCAGGGCAAGGCTGGAGACGAGACGGGCAGGGTGCATAAGGCTGGGTTTGACCGAGCAGAAGGAAAAACGTTCGGGCAGCTTTCTAGCCCGCTGGCCGAATGGCGTCAAATGGAGACTCTCCACGATGCAGTGCCTCCGTGAATGGCGGGCAAACCGGTTCTGGCAAAGCTCTACATGCACCGCTGCATCGGGCAGCTAAAAAAACGGCGGCAGCCCTTTCTCAGGAACTGCCGCCGGATCACCTTCCGAGGGAAGAAGTTACTTGATGAGGCTCAGCGCCTTTTTCACGCTCGCACCATCGTGCACCATGGCCATCAGGGCCTGGGTGATGCCCTTGGGCTTCGGATGCTGGATGACATTGCGGCCATAGACAATGCCCGCTGCTCCCTGCTCCAGAAGGCCCTGCGTGCGCTCCAGGATCTCCTTGTCACTGACACGACCGCCACCGCGAACCAGCACCGGGATGCCACCCGCGGTTTCCACAACCTTGTGATAGACGCTCACATCATCCGTAGGATCGGCCTTGATGATGTCGGCCCCCAACTCCACCGCCTGACGAACCAGGTGCATGATGGCCGTGAGGTCGCCATTCACCATGTAGCCACCGGCTTGATCGTTCGGGCGGAAGACAAGGGGCTCCACCATCATCGGCATGCCGTAGTAGTCGGCCTGCGGCTTGAGGCGGAGGATGTTGTCCACACACTGCTCATGCACTTCAGGCGCTCCTGGAATCTGGAAGAGGTTCACACACACGCAGGCGGCGTCGTAGCGCACGGCCTGGAGCATGGTCTCCTCAATCATGAGGCTGAAGCGGGAGGAAGGCAGTTCCTTGCCGTAGATGTTGGCCACGTCCGTGCGCAGCACGAGGCTGGGCTTGAAGCGGCCGGGGATTTCCTGGAGATGACGCGCCTGGCCCAGCGTGAGCTGGATGGCGTCAGGCGCGGCGTCCACGAGGGTCTTCACGACCTTGCGCATGTCCTCGATGCCCTGAAGGAATCCAGGCTGGTTGAAGAATCCATGGTCCACGGCGACATCGAAGCAGCGGCCGGACTTGGCGTTGAAAAGGCGGTTGAGACGAAACTGTTTCATGAGGGAATTTAGAGGGGGTAGGTAGAGGGGGTAGGGATTAACGGACGCCCATGATGTGCTTCATGATGGCAAGTTCCAGCGCTTCGTAGTCGCGGGCATCAATCATCTGCTGCTCGAGCTTGCGGTCCCAGGAGCGGACTTTGTCCACAAGGTGCATGAAAATCTCGCGGCTGCCCTTGAGGTGGGAGGTGACGCCTTTACCCTTCTGGGTGCGCATCGCCTTCACATCGAGGCCGATGAATTCGCCGCGCTGGCCGTAACCCGCCTCCTCCAGCACGCGGACCTGGTTGAAGGCTCCGCGAAGGTTGGCGGTGCCGAAGTTCTTGTCCTGATCATACTTGAGGCCGTTCTGGTCATTGAGGTGCACGCTGCCCAGCTTGTCATGGGCGAGGGCGAAGGCCATCTCATCGCTGGCATCAAGACCGGCGAGCAGCGCGTGGGCGGTTTCGATGAGGCCTTTGACACGCTTCGGATCGCTGGAGGCATAGGCCAGTGCCACGGCGTGGCCGATGGTGGGCACGTAAGCCGCGTCCGTGGGTTCATTGGGCTTGGGCTCAATCCAGATTTCGATGTCCTTGTCATGCGCGAGCATGGCATTGACCGTTTCCAGGATGCGCTGATAGGCCACGCGGGCGTTCTTGCTCTCGCGGATGTAGCTGCCTTCACGGGCCAGCCAGAGCACGATGGCTCCGCAGCCGATCTCGCGGGCGACATCAATCGTGCGCAGGGTGCGGTCCAAGGCGTAACGACGGTCCTTGGCGCTGTTGGAGGTGTAGCCGCCGTCCACCGTGCGAGGATCGAACCAGAGACGGGGCGCAACGAACTCAGGCGTGAGGCCCTGGTTATCGAGCATCCTTTTCACCTTGGCGCACTGCTTGGAGATCTGCGCCGGGGTCAGACCGTCAATGCCGGGAACGACGTCGTCATCATGAAACTGCACGCCATCAAAACCGAGCGGCTTGTAGAGGGCGAACTTCTTCTCGTGGGGAAACACGGGGCGCACTTCAGGGCCGAAGGGGTCCCCCCCCTCGCTGATGTTCCAGGGGCCGAAGGAAAAACGATACTTGGTTGGTTTGCTCATGGCAGACGTGGTTATGCGCCATCACCACCCCTCTGGCTACGCCTCCAGTCTCAAAGTGTGAGACTATTGTATCAATCTAGACCCCTGAACCTTTCTTCGAGGGAGATGAATGGCGCTATTCGGGTCAGACGGCACCTCAGCGATCATGCTTAGAGCTTTGCCTGCTGCCGCAGGACCAGACCAACGGCTTCATCCAGAGCTTTCGGACCTGCCTTGCTTCCCGAATTGGTCACAGCCAGCATGGCAAATCCCTTCTCGGGAGCCACCCAGGCGACACTATGGTTCATGGTGTTGCTGCCATTGTGGGTGATCACCTGCCCTCCCCATTGCCTTTCCGTGGCATGCCACCCGTAGGCATAAGATTCTCCAGCCTGGGTCGGCCTATGCAAATGCCTCCAGACTTCGGCTCCTTTCAAAAGCTGAGCCGTGCCTTTGGCTCCCTGCAAATGCCCGGCAATGAACCGAGCCCAGTCCTCCAGCGGCATATGCACGGTGCCGGCAGGTCCCAAAGGCGGCGGATTGTCCACTTCCGGACCATTCTTTCGGGTCGGCTCGCTGTTGGCCAGATGAGGCCAGGGCTGGTCCAGCTTTCCAGGAGTGCCCGTGCCGCCAAAGCCCGCCCTGGTGATCCCCAGAGGAGCGAACAGTTTCTGCTGCATGGATTCCTCCCAGGAGGCATTCCAGACTTTTTCCAGCATGTGTCCAGCAAGGGCGTATCCCCAGTTGGAATACAAATGCTTCGTCCCTGGAGCAGGCAGGTCCTCCAAAGCCACGGCCATGCGCAAAACAGCCGCCCTCTGCTCGCGGACATCCTTTCCACCCAGCGCTGCCATGCCCCACATGGCATTCGCGGGCAGCCCCGACCAGTGGCTGAGAAGGTGCGTGAGCGTGGCCTGCGACAAAGGATGCTTCTTCAAGTCGCGCTGCTGGGGAAAAATCTCTGCCAAAGTGCTGTTCCAGCGCAGTTTGCCCTCCTGCACCGCCAGCGCAGCCAAGGTGGAGGTCATCGCCTTAGTGTTGGAACCAAGATGCCAGAGGTCATTCAGACCAGCTGGGACATCGCTTCCCTTCTTCCGCACGCCGACGACGGCTCCTGCCTCCATGCCGTTGATGGTCACCCAGGCCGCACCGAGCGCGGGGAGGTCGTGCTTAAGCCGGATTTTCTCCAACTCATCCCTCCAGGGAGCCTGCGCTGGCTCTGCAGCGCACAGGGTCTTGCAGGATAAAGCCGTGACCAACGAACTGGCGAGCCATTGGCGGCGGGTTTGCAGCATCATGCCTCATCCAACTCCATGAAGAACTGGCAAGGCAATCCTCAATTCCTGCAAAACAACGAAGGCGGCCCAAAGGCCGCCTTCGCGAAAAAAGGAGAAACCAGGCTTACTTGAGGTCGGCAGGCTTCACACCGCGCTTGAAGGCACGGAAGCGGTGCGGGTCATTCATGTCCGTGCCGTCCTTGGTGCCATACATCAGAGGCTGGTAGCTGCCCACATAGCTGACATCTGCAGAAGCCGGAACCTCGAGTCCCAGGCCCCAGTAAACGCCGTTCACCACCAGACGACGAAGCCCTTCGCTCAGAAGGTCGGTGGCCGCACCCATGGTCGTGCAGACGACTTTGTTGGTCTTGCCAGCCTCGTTTTTCACTTCCCGAGCCCAGGCGATGGGCATCATGGGATCATTCACATCCTGCTCCACGCCGGCACGATTCTTTTTCCGATAGCTGGCCGGAGGGCTGGTGGGCTCCATGCCCGCCAAAACCTGACCGCGGGCAAGGATCACGGCATCCGCGGGTGGTGCGGCCTCATAGACATCCGTGGTGCCAAAAAGGTCGCTGACCCCGCGCAGGACAGGGTGATCCTTGGCAGTAGCTTCGATCACGCCCTTGGTCGCCTCAGCACGATGCTTGCCCCAGTGGCTGACCCAGGTTTCCCCGAGGAAGATGCGGCCAAAGCCACCTTCCTTGTTGTTCCAGGCCCAGGCACCATAGGTGCTGTCCTTGGCCATGTTGAAGGCATGTGTGGCTGTGCGCAGCCCGATGATCGGCACGCCGCGCTGCACGGCAGCATGGAAATGCTTCATGGCCTCGTCCGGCCAGTGGCGGAAGCGGATCAGCATCACGATGGCATCTGCACTGTCGAGTGCCGTAGGATTGGTGAGGCTGGCCTGATTGTTGGAATCAATGAATCCCTCCTTGTCCACGGAGAACAGCACCGTGGTCTTGAACCCATGATGCTTGCTCAGGATCTTCGCCAGCATCGGCAGCCCCTCCTCGCTGCGGTATTCCTCATCACCGGAGATCAGGACGATGTGCTTGCCCTTGGCTTCCCCTTGCGGTTCGAAGCTGATGAAGTCATCCGCAGCCGGGCAGGCGGCGAGCGGAAGGGTGGAAAGGAGGGCGCAGAAGGTGCGGCGGTTCATAGGCAGGAGGGTTGGAGGATGAATGCTGAGCTAAGACGGCTGCCGCCGTCCATCGCTTTCCACAGCAAAGGTCATTTCCGGACGAAAAAAATCGTTCCCGGCACTTCTGGCGTTGTTGGCTGCGCCCACAGGGCTGGGCAGGTCGTTTGACGAGAACATGCCCCTCGATTTCCCCCTCACCCGGGCAGATGCCCTCCGACGCTGGCAGGACTTTTTGCCACAGGCCAGCCGCTATGCGGGAAGCCGCAACTTCGTGCAGCCATCGCATGAGCATGTGTCCCGCCTTTCGCCCGCCATCCGGCTCGGGCTGATGCATCCGGAAGAAATCGTCCGCGACACCCTGGCCCAGCATGCCTGGCCCAAGGTGGAAAAATGGCTTCAGGAAATCTGCTGGCGCACCTACTGGAAAGGCTGGCTGGAAATGCGGCCGCAAGTCTGGCGTTCGTGGCGCCGCCAGTTGCACGACTGGAAACAACAGCTTCCTGCCGAAACCCTGGCTAGAGCACAGGCGGTCAGCGAAGGACGAAGTGGCGTCGCCGTGATGGATGCCTTTGCCAGGGAACTGCTTGAGACCGGCTACCTCCACAATCACGCCCGCATGTGGTGGGCCAGCTTCTGGATTCATGAGGAAAGACTCCCCTGGGAACTCGGCGCCGAGTTTTTCTTCCAGCACCTGCTGGACGCCGATCCCGCCAGCAACACGCTCTCCTGGCGCTGGGTGGCAGGCCTGCAAACAGCAGGCAAAACCTATCTCGTGCGCCGCAGCAACCTGGAGAAGTATGCCAGCCCTTCCCTGCTGACAGACCGCACAGGTTTGGAGCGTCTGGAAGACGGCCTGGTCAAGCCCTGCCCTCCCGGGCAGTCTGTCGATCTGACACCGCAGAGCCTGCCTGACCTGCCCTGCCAACCTCCTGCCCTGCCGCGGAAAGTCGGCCTGTGGCTGCATCCGGATGATTTGAATGCGGAAAACAGCCCGCTGCACTCCATCCAGCCTGTGTCCACGGCTGCTTTTT
>CALDGV010000528.1 GCA_937941745.1 uncultured Prosthecobacter sp.
TCCATTTCCAACCAGGATACTGGGGCGACTGTTTTTACACGCACTTACACGGGATGTGCGGCACATCCGAGCATCCAGGATGGAACAGCGGTTTGGACCGACCGCAGCACCCCTCCTGTCGAGAATCGCTTCCAGATGTGGGTGCACGATGGGGGCCAGGTTTATTTCAACAGCACTCCGCTGGAGCTGACTTCAGCTTACAACCCCTGGCGTGATCATGATGAGGATGGCATGCCCAGTGCCTGGGAGACACTGCATGGCCTTAACCTCAATTCAGCTGCGGATGCTGCCTTGGACAACGACAATGATGGCCTCAGCAATCTGCGAGAATATCTGGCTGACACGAATCCAAACGATGCGGACAGCGATGACGATCTTGCCCCGGATGGGGTGGAAGTCCTTACAGGCAGTGATCCGCGGCAGTTCGCCAGCAAGCCGCCGTTCTTTCATGGCCCTCCCGCAGGTGTTCTTGGTGAAGACTTGAACGGAAATGGCATGGCCGATGCATGGGAGCAGTGGGCGGGTGATTTCAGTCTTGAGGCTCTTCTGGATGCTGATGGTGATGGCATGAGCAATGGCGATGAGTCCGAGGCGGGGACAGATCCTTTTGATGCACTTTCGCATCTTTGGTCACGTTCTCTTCTGGTCGGCAATGACCTGGTTTTCTCCTGGCCATTGCTGCGCTTCAAGCATCACCGGGTCTGGCAAAGCATGAACTTAGTCTCCTGGACGCCTGCGGCAGGGGCGCCTTTGATTCAGGGAGAGCAGTATCTTCAGACGTTCAGCGGTCTTTCTGGCAGTGCGCCGTTCTTTCTTCAGGCTCGCGTTGCGGATTTGGATACTGACAATGACGGTGTAAGCGATTGGTCTGAGTCGCTTGTGCTTGGTTCCAATGTCACTCAGTCCAACAGCACCCGCAGCAGTGTTGAGGTAGACCGCAACCAAGATGGAGTTACTGAGTCGAGCCTGAGTGGCGACTATGTTTCCATGGTGGAACATCTCCAGGGTGCCGCTGGAGCAGGCGGCTTTCCCGGCGCTGGTGGCACAGCAGGAATTTCCAGGAGCCAAGCGGCCAGATTTCTGATGCAGGCATCGTTTGGTCCGACTTTGGAAGATATTCAGTCTGTGCAGCAGCTCGGCTATGAGGGGTGGATGGCGAGTCAGATCAGCAAATCGCCCACTCTGCACTCCACCTACATTCGTCAGATTTATGAGGACATGTTCAGTCAACGGGTGGATCGATCCTTCAGCCGTGGAGGAGATGATGCGGATCCGTTCCTGTTTGGCAACAACATGAAGACAGCCTTCGCTCGTGCTGCGATTCAAGGCGAGGATCAGCTCCGTCAGCGCGTGGCTTTTGCCCTCAGTCAGATTCTTGTGACTTCGCGCCGGGATGCCAACATTGAGAACCGGGTTCTTGGCATGGCGGATTACTACGACATCTTTGTCCGCCATGCTTTTGGCAACTATCGCGACATCCTCCGGGAGGTGACGCTGCACCCAGTCATGGGGCGTTATTTGAGTCATGTCGGCAACCAGAAGGCTGATCCTGCCATCAACCGCTATCCTGATGAAAATTATGCGCGGGAGGTGATGCAGCTTTTCACGATCGGCCTATGGCAGTTGAACCCGGATGGAACACGCGAGATGAATGGCCAAAATCAGCCCCTCCCAACGTACACCAATGCAGACATCACGCAGCTCGCGCGGGTAATGACGGGCTTCTGGTTCAGTGGCTACAACTGGGGGGGGGGAGGGTGGACGGAGCAGGATTATGCCACTCCGATGTCGTTGCATCCCGATCGGCACGACTTTGGTTCAAAAACGCTGCCGGGCGGCTTTATCCTGCCCGCGAGATCACCAAGCCGGGAGAATGCGGTGCGCGATGTCGAGGATGCCCTCGACTACCTTTTCCGGCACGCCAACACGGGCGTTTTCATCGGGCGGCAGCTCATTCAGTTCCTTGTAACCGACAATCCGAGTCCAGCCTATGTGCAGAGGGTAGGAATGGCTTTTGCAGACAACGGCAGCGGAGTTCGTGGAGATCTGTCCGCTGTGGTTCGTGCCATTCTTCTGGACGAGGAAGCCCGTGACCCACGTCATACGGACACTCAGGCTCATGGCAGGCTGAAGGAACCAGTCTTTCGTGCCATGGCGCTTGCGCGAGCCTTTGGCATGAAACAGGTGCCAGATCTCCTTTGGTGGGACTGGAGCAACTTTTACAATGACAGCCGCCAGGAGCCGACCTATGCGCCCAGCGTCTTCAATTATTACCGGCCTGACTACAAGGCGCCCGGCCTTCTGACTCAGAGCAATCTGGCTGGCCCAGTGTTCCAGATTACGGATAGCTACAGTTCCATTTCGTTCCCCAACCGGCTCTGGGACTTGCTCGAAAATGGCTTCTGGCAGTGGGATGCTTATCGCTTTCCGATCGACATGGCGCGTGAGAAGGATCTGGCGGCTTCTCCCGAGCGCCTCTTGGACCATTTGAACCTGCTGTTCTGCGCAGGTAAAATGCGGCCAGCCACTCGGTCTCGCATTCTCGAGTTGCTGGCGCAAATCCCCGCCGCCCAGGCATCGGAACGTGCCCGCATCGCCGCTTATCTGGTCTTGATCTGCCCAGAAGGTGCGGTGATGCGCTGATGCCGGCTTAGGGGACGAATCTTTGCCTTGGATGTGTCAGTAGAGCTCCACGGGCGAGCGTTTGCCGTCTTCGACACTTAGGACACGAGCACGCTCTTCGCCAAGTGTAGCGACGCGCAGGTCCCAGATTTCGCGATTGATCGAAGCGAAGCGCTCCAGATTGAAAGCGTCAGGTTTGACAAGGCGCTTTTTCGTCCGCTCGATCCGAAGGAGCGCATCATGGAGAACGGGACTCTCCACACCTTCAAGATGTTGGCGGGCAAGTTCCACCATTTCGACCCGGTGGCAGATCATGACGAGGTCATTGCCGGCTCGAACCGCCTCCTGAATGGCCTGTTCGAAGGTCACTTCATTCAAGATAGCCCCCATGTCGAGGTCATCAGTCATGGCCAGGCCATCAAATCCCAGTTGGTCGCGCAGAAGCTTGGTGCAGACATTGTGGCTCAGGCTGGCAGGCCAGCGGCCACGGCCAGGATCGTAGGCGGTGTAATTGCTGTGGCAGGTCATCACGCAGTCGAGTTCTGGCAGGAGAGCAGTGTAAGGCATCAATTCGCTCATCTCCATTTCAGCCCGGCTTTTGGTGATGACTGGCAGGAATTCATGAGGATCGCATTCAGCGGGCCCATAGCCGGGAAAGTGCTTGGCGCAGGAAAGTACACCCTCCTTGCGCATGGCCCGGTTGAAGATTCCTGCGTTGGTGATGACCTGCTGTGGATCTTTGCCCCAGCAGCGGCCTTTCAAGGAATTGTCGGCAGTGTCATCGTAGCTGATGTCGAGCACGGGGCAGAGGTCGAGGTTAAAGCCGAAGAAGCGCAGGATTTGACCTGTGAGCCGTCCATGCTTTTTGATCAGATCAGGATCGCCCTTGTCACGAAGAGCCTGCGCGTTGGGGGGCTCATCACCGATGAGCCGCAGCCGGGAAACTCGCCCTCCCTCCTGATCAATCGTGATGAATGGTTCGATGTCGGAGAGGTCACGGAGGTCATCAATCAGCTTCCGGAGTTGTTCTGGGCTTTTGATGTTGCGGCCGAAAAGGATGAAGCCTCCCGGCTGCAGCTTTTTGAAGCGGGCGGCGGTTTCAGAATCAAGTTCGGGGCCCGGAACGCCGGTGAGAAGGAGCTGACCAAGGGACATGAGTTGGATGAGGGAAGCTGAGGAAGGAAGGTTTACATTGAACCACGGAGGATTGCCAAGTCCAAGACGGGGTTTGTCACGTCTGTGAGCTTGTGCCGTCAGCGAGCCGGCAGGCGGCTGACCGCTTCAGCAGGGATTTCCAGCGTCTTCTGGCGACTGCCTTCCCCCCGCAACAGACTGATTTGACCTTTGGAGCAGCCAAGGACTTCGGCGATAAAGCGAATGAGTTCAGTGTTTGCCTTTCCATCCACGGGAGGGGCTCCGAGTTTCAGCAACAACACGGGGCGACCTTTTTCGTCAGCTCCCCAGCCCAGGATTTCAGAGCGGCGTGCATTGGGCGTGACTCGGACGGTGAGGGTGGTGGTGTTCATGAGCGGGATGCAAGGATGCCTCTGGCAATGGCTTCAGCCATGGCCTGACGGTGGCTGGGGGTGGCGCAGCGGCTTGCTTCAGTTCTGTTGCTCAAATAGCCGCCTTCCACCAGGACAGCGGTCATGCGCGTGGCACGCAACACTTTGAGGTCCTGGTAGATGACACCCCGGTTTCGGCCCTTGAGGTTGAGATCCATGCTTCTGAGAATGCGACTGGCGACACTTTTGCCAGCTGTGCTTCGGTAAAAAACCTCCATCCCGCTGATGCTGCGATCACGCGAGGCATTGAAATGAATGCTGATGAACAAGGCGCGTTTCTGCCGGTTGGCGATGGCACAGCGCTGGTCCAGATCCACGTAAGTATCGGTGCGACGGGTCATCACAGTGCGCATTCCCCGGGCTCTCAGCAGTTTTTCGAGCCTCTGAGCGACATCGAGGCAGAGCTTTTTCTCGACCAACCCGTGGTGCACGCAGCCGCCATCCTTGCCTCCATGTCCGGCGTCAATCACGACTGTATCAAAGCTGAGTGCCAGGCATTTGGCCAGCCCCATCACCAGCCATGCTGCCACCACCAGGATTGCTGGACGAATTGGGCGCATGACAGTGGAGATGGCTTACCTCGGAATTCGCAGGGTTTTGCCTTCACGAATGAAATCGGAAGACATGCCATTGGCCGCCTTGATCTTGGATACCGTGGTTCCGTATTTGCGAGCGATGGCACCGAGCGTATCACCCCTCTTGATGGTGTAGCTGGTGCCACCTTTGGAGGTGCCGGAGATCTTCTTCTTGCTGGATGACGAGACCTTGCGCACTGGCGAAGGCTGCCGCCGCGAGACGCTGCCTCCATGAGATGACTGCCAGGAAGAGTAATCCGAGTTTCCGGATGCGCCGCGTTCAGAAACCCAGGCGGTCACATAATTTCCATTGGCATCAAAAGGATAATCATCCCGGGCCATGGCGTGCGGAGGTGTTTCTGCGGAGCCTTGAAGATCAATCCGTGGGAGGTTTCTAGGCACTCCGCGAACGCGGGTGGTGCCAGAACTGCCACAGGAAACGAGCAGGAGCGAGGTCAGAGTAAGGCCGATGGCAGCTCGGAGTGGGACGGAAATCATCGTGGCCCAGTTTCATCGGATCAGGCGCTGCTGCAAACGCATTATGCAATGCCTTGGAGTCTCCTGGGCGAAGGTCAGGCGACCGTCTTCCGGCCTGCGGCCTTTTTGACCGGTGGCGGCTGCAGTGAAGCGGAGCTCGACGAATCGATTTTGCTCGTTATTTCTGCCGGTGGGATTCCAAGGAATTTGGAAGCCTGAGCCAGGTCATCTTCAAAATGACGCAGCGCCAAGCGACACAGCTCCTTTTCCACCCAGGGAAGAAGGTCGATGTCGGGCTGAGTCTGCGCGACGTTGATCAGGCTGGACAAGGCATCACGCATGCGTGTCACCGTGCTGGTGGGATGGGTAAAGCGGCTGTTGGCAATGCTGCCCAGGGGAATGTCTGAAGGCAGCAGGACATCGGAATTGGCCAGAGCACAGGCTCGCTGAATGGTGTTCTCAAGCTCACGAACGTTTCCGGGCCAGTCGTAGGCCTCGAGCAGTGCGAGTGCATCTTCGGTGAATCGCATCACAGGACCGCGGCGGCGGGCTGATTGACGCTGCAGGAAAAATTCCGCCAGCAGGCGCACATCCTCCCTGCGCTGGCGGAGAGGGGGTATGTGGATGCGCACGACGTTGAGCCGGTAGAAGAGGTCTTCGCGAAACGTGCCTTTGGAAACCTCG
>CALDGV010000529.1 GCA_937941745.1 uncultured Prosthecobacter sp.
GGGATGTCGTGCGTCTGAACAAGGTTCCTGAAGAATCCCCCAACTTCCGATTCCTTCTGGCGGAGATGCACCGAGCCGGAACCCAGGCTGGAGTCCTGAACCAGTCGGTCTGCCGGTGTCTCGACCTTCCCGAAAGCTGGGAGGCGTTTGAGATGAGCAAGTCGGGCAATTTCCGGCGCAACCTTCGCCGCAACTGGACGCACTTGTTTGAGAAGCTCGATGCCGGAGTGATGATGGAAATGCCTCCAGACGAGGCGAGCCGCGAGTTTTTCCGCCTGCATGCCATGCACTGGCCGGATGGAGTGAGTTCATTCCTTCGTGCCCCGACCTGCCTCATTCATGCGGAGCTCATCAGGTGCTGGCTCCCGCAGGGCCGCATCATGATGCCTTTCATCCTGGTGGATGGCAGGCCTGTTGGCTCCGTGTATGCCTTGTGTCATCGCGGGGAAGTTTTCATTTATCAGCTCGGCTGGGACAAGGCCTACGCTGGTTTCAGCATGGGGAATCTCAGCGTCCGCGCTGTGGCCGTGGAGGCTATTCGTCGTGAGATGAAACTGGTGGATTTTCTTCCCGGTGAATACCGCTACAAGCGCGATTGGAGTGGTCGGACGCGGGTGGTTTCGGATCTGGAGGTCTTCCATCGCTGGCGGCCACGATCCCTCGCGTTTCTCCTTCTGCGGACGATCAAACGCCGGTTCTATCCAGACACTGCTGCGCCGAATCCAGGCTCCGAAGTGCGTGAGCCCGCCCAGGAACCTCAAGCTGACCTTGCTTCATGAAAGTTCTCGTCCTCACGGCGGATGCCAACACGCTCATTTACCATCGCGGAGACCTGATCCGCGATTTCGCCGCGCATGGTTGTGAGGTTGTGACTTCGGCGGCGGAGGATTACCCGCATGTGCGGAAGTTTGTCAGCGATCTTGGCGGGCGTCATGAGCCGATCCGGATGGTGCGCAGCCGGGTGAATCTGGCCCGGGACTGGGTCACTTGGATGGACATGTTCCGCCTCTTCCGTCGCGAGCGCCCGGATGCCCTCTTTGCCTACACCATCAAGTCCGTGGTCTATGGCTGCGTGGTCGCCCGTCTGGCCGGGGTCCCGAGAATTTATGCCCTTCTTCCAGGTCTCGGCTTCACCTTCGTCAAGCCGGAGACCCTCCGCCAGAGCCTCGTGCAGTGGCTGTCCAAGCTGCTGCACCGGATTGCCCTCTTCTGCGCCGATGTGATTTTAATGCAGAACCAGGATGATCTGCACCTGTTCCGGGAGATGAAGCTGCTGCCCGATGGTGTCCCCGTGCATGTGACCGCAGGCAGTGGGGTGAACCTGGACGAATACCCCCATGCGCCGATTGAGGCGCAGGATCCTGACATCGCAGCAGGCCGCATCCGCTTCGTTCTGGTAAGCCGGCTCCTGATCAGCAAAGGCGTCCGTGTGTTTGCCGAGGCCGCCCGGGTGATCAAAGCCAGGCATCCTCAGGTGGAGTTTCATCTGGTCGGACCTTTCGATCCCAATCCCAACCGTGTCGAGGAATCGGAGGTGGAGCAGTGGGTGCGGGAGGGGATTTTAAAGCATCATGGCATGGTGAGGGACATTCCTCCGCTATTGCGCACGATGCATGTCTTCTGCCTGCCGACCTGGTATCGGGAAGGCGTTCCACACGCGACCTTGGAGGCTCTTTCTACAGGGCGTGCGGTCATCACCACGGATTCTGTGGGTGCTCGTGAATGCGTTGCTCAGCCTTTGACGGTTTCGGGGCCTTCCAGACGGGGAGCCAACGGCTTTCTCTGCCCTCCGCGTGATGTTGAGGCCGTGGTGGAGGCCATGCAGTTCTTCGTGGACCATCCTTCGCAGGTGGCGCTCATGGGCAGGGCCAGCCGGCAGCTGGCAGAAGAGGTCTTTGATGTCCGGCTTGTGGATCAGATCATCCTCAAAGCCATGGATTTGAACGTTCCCAGTCCCGAAACAATCCACCCAGCATCTTGCCCGCAGCCTGCCGTTGCGTGATAATTAAGTAGTTTCAGCCTTATGGCCTTCCGCCTTGCCATCGAACCCCATGCCTCGCACCAGCCTATGCCTGGAGCTGCGGGTTCGCGTGCGCTGATGCCTCATGCCCCCAGCCAGGGGCATGGAATGCCGCTGGCTCATCCGTCCCCACCCAGCCAGGTGGACCACAGCCCTTATCTTTCGACTCCGGCTCCTCAGTTCAGTGAGTCATTGATCAGCATTGGAGATCTTTTTGGCTACTTGAGAAGGTTTGGCCTTCTCGGCTTGCTCATCGCCCTGCCGCTGGCGGCCTTCACCTTCTACTTCCTGGGCATGGGGGCGAAGATTTACGAATCGGAGGCGAAACTGCGTCTTCGGATCGGGGAGGGGAACTCGCTCAATCTGCCGGATGTGATCCGCCATGGACCCGGTGAACTCAGTGCTCCGCAGCTCATGAACAATCATCTCACCGAGATGAAGTCCCGGCGCTTTGCGGAGTTCCTGTTTGACTACTTTGATGTGGCAAAGCGCGAGACGTGGACGGCCAATCTGCTCGCCCATCCAGGCCGCAAAGCCCAGTTGTTGAAGCTCGTGGGCCTCTACAAAGAGGGCTCACCTCCTCCGGCCAAGGAATACTTTGTCGATCAGATCCTGTCGGCAGTGATCGTCGAGCCGCTCAAGGAGTCTCACATCCTCCGCGTGATCGTCCGTGACCTCGATCCGGAGATGGCCGCCTACATCGCCAACACGTTTGCGGAGAATTACATCCGTTTCTCAGGCGTGGAGGCCTCGGGCCTGATCGGCAAGGACAGGGACTACCTCGTTAAAAAAGAGGCCGAGCTGCGGCAGCGGCTGGAGGAGAAGGAGAAGCAGCTGGCGGAATACACCAAGAGCGCCAACATCGTCGATCCATCTGCGGCGAGCGGTGTGGACAGTGCGCGGATGATGCAGTTCAACACAGCCATCACCGAGGCCCAGCAGAAGCTGATTCAGGCGCGAAGCGATCTGCAAAGCATCCGCACCACGCAGCAGGCCGGGCGTGACCTTCAGGAAGTCCGGCTGGTGGGAGAAAATGTGGATGTGGCCATGCATCGTCAGAAGCTGGATGAGAAAATCACCGCCCGCCGCGCCCTTGAGCCTCTTTGTGGCCGCCGCCACCCGCAGATGATCGCACTCACCGGTGAGATCGAGAGCCTGCAGATGAGCCTGAAGAAGGCGATAGATGCCGTTGTCACACGTGCCGAGTCTGATGTGGCCAGTTACGAGAAGCTCATCAACGACTACGATGCCCAGCTGCGTTCAGCGCAGAACCTTGCTGTCGATCAGAGTGGCAAGATGGTGGAGTACAACATCCTCCGCGAGCAGGTGAACGGCGCCCGGCTGGACTACCAGAAGATCGCTGCCAGCCTGCGGAATGCCGAGATCACCGGTGGGTTTACGGAAGGTAGTGTGCTCAGTCTCGCGGACGTTGCCGGAGTGCCTCAGAAGCCGGTAAAGCCGAACAAGCCGATGGCTGCGATCGCGAGCCTCATGCTGTTCAGCATCATTTCCTTGGGGCTGCCTGTGGGCTGGGGGCTCTTGGATCAGCACGTGCTGAAGTTCATCCGCCAGGGCGGCTCACCTTCGGTCAACATCCCTTCCGCCAGGGATGTTCCTCACGTGCCCGTCGGTCACACGCCAGTCATTCAAAGGCCGCCTACGGTCCGGCTGATGGTGCCTCCTCCGCCCGAGGCAGCGCCACCGCCTCCGGCACCTTTGGCGATTCCTGGGGCTGGTTCAGCTCCGGTCATCGCCCGCCTGCCTAAGATCGCCTCCGCTCATCCAGAGCGCATGCTGGGGCAGCTTTTGAAGCCCGAACCTGTCGGTGCCTCGGGAGCTCTTAGCCAGATCACGACGACCCTGGAAATGCAGGCCTTGAAGCGCAGCGGTCTGGGCGGAGTCATCCTTATCACGAGTTCCGAAGCTGGCGAGGGTAAGACCGCCGCAGCGGCAGCGCTGGCGGCCGCCTTTTGCCACCAGGGCCGGAGCGTTTTCATGATGGAGTGCAACGCGGTTTCACCGACACTCCACCAGTGGTTCCCGCACTCCAATCAGCACAGTTCGTGGGCCAATGACCTCGAGTCGCTGCGCTATGGAAACACGCACCTCTTTCTGCTGCCTGCGCATGACCTCCCGGCGTACGCGACCAATGAGCTTCTGGACGGCTATCGCGCCTGGATTGACCGTGCCCGGCATTATGTGGACTGGATCATCCTTGATGCCGGTCCGGTGCTCAGAAACTTCGCTGATGTCGCTCCGCTGGCTCCTCTGGCGACGGATGTGTTGTTGGTCAATGATCCCAGCATTGCCAGCCCGGCCAAACTTCGTGCCGCACTCAACCTGCTGCAGCCGATGATGAGCAGCAGTGCCTTCCGTGGATTGATCGTTCAGGGAGCCTGATCTGGTGGAGAAGACCGCAGCCAAGTTCAGGGCAGGTCTGATGCCGCTTCCTCATCATCCTGGAGATAGGTCTGCCCCCGGTAGAAGGAGGCGACGACGAAAAAGATGACTGTCGTGACAGCGGTGACCTTGAGGAAGAACCACCAATAATTGGCTCCTCCCAGATCCGCCGCTGCCCCGGCTTTTTCGATGTAGGCGTTCACGCGTGCCGTGAAAAAGTTGCCCAGGGCCACAGACATGAGATCCAAGGACATGACCAGGGATTTCAAGCGTTTTGGAGCCTGGGTGTAGCTGAACTCCAAGGCCGTGATGGAAATGAGGATCTCAGCACTGGTGATGAGCAGGTAGTCCAGCACCTGCCAGCCGATGGAAGGTTTCAGGCCGGCGCTGATCTGTTCTTCGATCCATGCAGAAACGTAGATGGTGGCCAGCGTGAGTACAAAGCCGACTCCGATCCGTTTGAGCGGGCTGAAATCGATGAAGCGAGCTGTCTGCGGGTAAATGACGAGTGTGAAGAGCGGGATCAGCGTGAGGATGAAGAAGGGGTTGATCGCCTGAAGCTGGGCCGGGTTCAATTCGAAGCCGATCACCCGCAGGTCCATTTTGGCCGCCTGCGCCACCCAGGCGGAGGAACTTTGGTCAAAAATGCTCCAGAACGCGGCAATCAGCATGAAAAGAGGGATGAGTCCTGCCAGGGCGCGCAGAAACTTCGGGTCGCAAAGGTCTTTGATGAAGTTCTTCCTGTCTGCGGGCACGTGGGCGAAGGTTTTTCTTCCCATCCAGAACACAAGTGTCGCCAGAAACATGAGAATGCCGGGCACGCCGAAGGCGACATGCGGCCCATACCACTCCAGCAGCTTTGGGGTGAGCAACTGGGATACCACCGCGCCCAGGTTGATCGAGAGGTAGAACCAGTTGAAGGCCTTGGAGAGCAGGTGTGCATTGGTCCGTGCAAATTGATCTCCGACGTGTGCAGAAACGCAGGGCTTGATGCCGCCCGCACCGATGGCGATCAGCGTCAGCCCCACCACGAGCCCCGAGCGGGTATTGTCCACGGCCAGGGCCAGGTGTCCAAGGCAGTACACCAGAGAAAGTGCGATGATGGTTTTGTATTTGCCCAGCCAGAGATCGGCAATCAGGGCTCCGATCAGGGGAGTGAAATAGACTCCGGCGATGAAGAGGTGGGTCCATTCCTTGGCCTTGGCCTCGCTCATCAGGTCCTGGGCTCCTTCATGCGTCACCAGCGCAGTCGTCATGAAAAGATAGAGGATGGCCCTCATGCCATAGAAGCTGAACCGCTCCGCCAGTTCATTGCCGATGATGAAGGGAATGCCATGCGGCATGGTCGTCAGAGGAGCTGGTGCGGTGCGGTAAGCCATGGGAACGTGGGCGGAAAGTAAACGACAGCCCTTTCGGCGTATCAGAGCCCGCAGCGCCTGTCAGCCCCGAAAACAGTCAAAAAGGCCAGCTCTGTGCAACTGATGGGGCGCATGGCTTGAGAAAGCTTCTCAGCTGGCCCTTGCCATCGTAGGTCGTTCTTCTCATGATGGGGCTACCTCCTCCCCCCCAAGCTGTGCCCTCCGCCAACGTTACTTGTCCGCATTGCGAGACACCTGTTGAAATTCAGGTGACGGCTGTGACGCGGTCACGTCCTTGCCCTCAATGCGGGAAGACCATCATGCTGCAGGTGGCGGGGCGCAATGCACGCATCCGGCACAAGGCGCTGCTGACGGCCCCCACTGCGGCTATGGAGTCCTCGCCCAGATCGGTTGTTGAGGATCAGGCCTCGGTGCTG
>CALDGV010000530.1 GCA_937941745.1 uncultured Prosthecobacter sp.
GCCACCCCGGCTCCGGCAGCCCCCGCAGCGGAAGCCAAGAAGGATGAGGCCAAGAAAGAAGAAGAAGCGAAGCCTGCAGAACCTGCCAAGCCCACCGATGGCACCATCCTCGAGTCCCAGAACGCCGAGGGTGTCGTGGTGCTCTTTGCTGATGCTGACATGATGTACGATGCCTTTGCCGTGCAGCAGGACCCGATGACTGGCGGGCTCATTGCTGTGGATGGCAACCTGCCGATGTTCCTGAACGTCGTCGAGATCCTCAGTGGCGGCGGCGACCTCCTGGCCGTCCGCAGCCGCGCCTCCACCCGCCGTCCCTTCACAAAGATGGACGAACTGCGTGAGAACGTGGAGAAGAAATTCCGCCCCAGCCTGACCCAGAAGCAGGCTGAAATCGACAAGATCGCCCAGGAGATGGGTCCGCTGAAGGTGAAGAACGGCCAGCTCGTGGTCGATCCCGCCCAGGCGAAGAAGATCCAGGACATGCAGGTCAAGAGCCAGCAGCTCCGCAAGGAGGTCCGCGAGATCAAGAAGGACCAGAACAAGGACATCGACTTCACGGAGAACATGATCACGCTCCTGAATGTCTTTGGTGTCCCGCTGCTGGTCGTCGCCATTGGCCTGACCCTCGCCATCCGTCGTCGTGTGGCCACTGCCGCCATCTGATCGTTGTTAGACAACCCCTTCCACTGACCCCAGACCATGAAGAAGATCCTCCTCCTCCTGGCCCTGCTCGGCGGCCTCATCGGCTTCGCCGTCTATTACCAAAACCAGCAGAATGCCACCCTGAACACGGCGGCCTCCCGCGGCAAAAAGCTGCGTGACAAGCTGCTGCCGGAACTCAACATCGCCGCCACGCGGAAGTTCGTGATCAAGGACGCCAAAAACAGCGTCACCATCAACATCGCGGACGACCTCAAGACCGCTGTCGTGGATGAGCGCGCAGGCTATCCCGCCTCCATTGAGAAGCTGGGCAATACCATGAGCGAACTCGCCGAGCAGCAGATCTCCAGCAAGGTGCAGATCGGCAAGACTGCCTGGGCCAAGCATAACCTCAAGGCTCCCGGCGATGGGGCAGAGGGTGTCGGCACCCAGGTCGAAATGAAGGACGGCGCAGGCAACAACATCGCCACGCTCGTGCTTGGCAGCAACACGGAGATCACCGGCACCCAGAATCAGAATCCGATGATGGGCGGCTCCAGCCAGCGTCTGGTGCGCATTCCTGAGGATGAAGAGACCATCTGGCAGGTGAGCAACACCTTCTTCGACCTGGAAGCCAAGCCGGAAAACTGGATCGACAAGGCCTTCATCGACGTGCAGAAGATCAAGGAGATCACCGTCACTGCTGCCAAGGCGGAGGACTCCTGGACCATCAACCGCGCCAAGGACACCGACACGGACTTCAACCTCGTCACCACTCAGACGGCGGAGAAGCTGGACAACACCAAGATCACCGCCAGCAGCCTGCTTTCATCCCCAAGCTTCAATGACGTGAATGCCAAGGACAAGGCTGCTGAACTGCTCAAGGATGCCGTGAAGGCCAAGATCACCACCTTTGACGGCTTCACCTACGACGTGCAGGTGGCCAAGCAGAGCAAGGATGGCAGTGACAAATACTACATGACGGTCAACGTTTCTGCAGACATCCCGAAGGCCCGCACTCCAGGCAAGGATGAGAAGGAGGAGGACAAGAAGAAGGCCGACGAAGCCTTCAACGCGGACAAGAAGGCCAAAGAGGACAAGCTTGCCAAGGAACAGAAGTTCGCCGGCTGGGTCTATGAGGTCAGTGAATACACCGTGAACAACCTTTTGAAGAAGCGTGGAGAGATCACCAAGATCGATCCACCAAAGGCCACGGCTGCGCCTGCACCCGCCGCAGCACCTTCCACGGCGACCACGCCTCCCATCAGCGTCACGACACCTCCGGTCGCAGCTCCCGCTCCTGCCAAGGCTGAGGGTGATGCAGCCAAGAAATAAACGGAACACAATCTCTGAAGGGCGGCACCGGGACACCGGTGCCGCTTTTTTGTGTTCCTTGGAAACTCCGGCGAAGCGAGTGTGTGCTTGGCCACCTCCGCCGCGATGTTCTGAATCCTGCAGCGGCCTGGTAACTGTCAGATGGAGAGCGCGGCAGGCGTTCTGTGCCTCATGTGCCTGCTGTCCCGGCTTCCATTTTTTCTCATGCTTCTAGCCTTCTTTGCCTGCGAGGCTCAGGAGGCGCGGGACAGGCTGATTCGTGAGACCGAAGCCTTCACGCCTGAGGCTGAGCGCGCCGCGCTGCACGTTCCTCCTGGTTTTGAGGTCCAGCTCTTTGCTGCTGAGCCCCAGATCAACAAGCCCATCAATCTCGCCTTCGATGGCAAAGGCCGCCTCTGGGTCTCCTCCACCGTCGAATACCCTTACGCTGCGGACAAGAAGCGCTGGTCTGACGAGCAAGGCACGCGGGTCCAAGACAGCCGCGATGCCATCAAGATCCTTGAAGACACCGATGGTGATGGTCGTGCAGACAAGGTCACCGACTTCGCTGACGGACTGAACATCCCCACCGGAGTGCTTCCCTGGCACAAGCCGGAGCATCAGGCCGGCTGCATCGCCTTCAGCATCCCGAACATCTGGTATTTCGCTGACACGGATGGTGATGACCGGGCCGACCTGCGCGAGGTGCTGTTTGGGCCGCTCGGCTATGAAAAGGACACCCATGGCATGTGCAGCAGCTTCCGTCTGGGGCTCGATGGCTGGGTCTATGCGACTCACGGCTTCAACAACACGTCTCATTTTAAGGCGAAGGATGGCAGCACCCTCGAACTGCATTCCGGCAATGTCTTCCGCTTCAAGCCTGATGGTTCACGCGTGGAAAAATGGACCAGCGGGCAGGTCAATCCCTTCGGTCTCGCCTGGGACCGCTATAGCAATCTGTACAGCGCCGACTGCCACAGCTCGCCTGTGTATCAGCTCATCCGCGGTGCCTGCTATCCCAGCTTTGGCAAACCTCATGACGGGCTCGGATTTGCCCCTGTGATGTGCCAGCACACGCACGGCAGCACCGGCATCTGCGGCATCGTGTATCTCGATGGCGGTGTCTGGGGAGCAGAGTGGGATGATCATGTCCTGGTGGGCAACGTCGTCACCTCGCGCGTGAACCACGACCAGGTCACCTTCACGGGCTCCACGCCGAAAGCCAGCGAGCGCCCTGACTTCATCACCAGCGATGACCCGTGGTTCCGCCCGGTCGATCTCCAGTTCGGCCCTGACAACGCGCTCTACATCGCCGACTTCTACAACCGGATCATCGGCCACTACGAGGTGCCTCTGGATCATCCAGGGCGGGACAAAGAGCGCGGCCGGATCTGGCGGGTGGTGAAAAAGGACGCCGAAGCAATTTCCAGCAACTTCACCGCCATGCCCGCCCGGCGGATTGTCGAGGAGCTTGGCCATCCCAATCTGACGCGTCGGCATCTGGCGCTGCGTGAAGTCAGGATGCGTGGCACGAAGGAATGGCTGCCAGAGCTGTTTCGTCTTTTCAAATCAGGCAAAAGCATGAGCGCGATGGGCGACCGTGAACCTGAGGATCATCGGGAGAACGACATCGGAGACTTTCATTTCGTCCCTGTCGAATGGGAGCAGTCCAACCTTCAGATGGCGCACTCAATGTGGGCTTTGTCCTACCTCGGAGAGCGATTTCTTGTGTCGAACGTCCTGCGGGCACTCCACACAGGAGGATCCTGGGTCGAGGACAAGGGGTCGGAACTGGATGGCCTGATGATGTCACACGCGGCTCAGGTCATAGGCTCGTATGACAAGCTCCATCCCTGGGAGAAATGGAACCTCGGTATCGCCTTCGATGGCCGTGGCAGCGCCATCGGGCGGGCGGCCACGCAGGCTTTGCTGCAGCGACCCGGCTTCCTCATGGGTGATGCCCACTGGCACGGAATCATGGTGAAGATGCTGGTGCTGCTGACGGACGACTTGCTCTCCCCGCCTGGGCCGGAGAACTGGCTTTCACAGAAGCTGGGAGATGCGTCTTATGTTCACTCCCTCCGACTGCTGCTGCGGGATGTGCTTTCCCAGCCAGGATGGCTGGAGGATGCGGAGGCACGTCGATGGGTGGAAAAAGTGAAGGACAAGCCATGGTTCGTCGAAGTGCTGCACGCCGTTCCGACCGCTGATGCAGCCTTCTTTTCATTCGAGCGCCTCCAAGCAACCTCAAGCATCGTCCCTGAGGCTCTCACGCACATCGCACGCCATGGTGACTCAGCGCTTCTGCCGAAAGCCATCGCCCTGGCCAAGCAGGCCTCCCACCCAAACTCAGCGAAGGCCCTGCCACTCCTCCAGGCCATGTCCGATGGTCTCAGTGAGCGAGGTGCATCCTCGCCGCCGGAACTTCTCACCTGGGCTCAAGAGCTCGCGGAAGAGCTTCTCGAGGCAGAATCACGGAAGTCTGTGCCTGCCTGGACCACCCACGGGAACGCCCAATGGTCCCTTCAACAGCGAGAGCTGGCCGAGGGAGGTGAAGCGGCCGTTTTGCAGAGCATGGTGAAAGGTGGTGGTGATGAAGAAAGCAGGACCGGCACCCTGAAGTCCAAGGATTTTGTCGCTCCGCCGAAGCTCGTGCTCTGGATCAACGGCCATCGCGGCTTTCCGAAGGCAGCTCCTCATGACCAAAACTTGGTTCGCGTGATGGATGCGTCCTCCGGCCGCGAACTGGCCCGTGCCTATCCACCTCGGAGCGACAAGGCTCAGCGTGTCGAGCTGGATCTTTCGGCGCATGCAGGCAGGTCGGTGCATCTGGAGGCCGTGGATGGCGACGACGGCAAAGCCTACGCCTGGCTGGGGATCACTCGTATCGAGCCCGCCGTGGTCAGCGTGAATGACTTTCAAGGCGAGAATGCCACGCGTGAGTCCCTCAAAACACTTGCCGTCATTCTCCAGCACAGTGCCCCGGCATCGCTGCGCGAAAAGCTGGCCGCCTATCTTCCTCCTCGCCCGGCTCCGCCTCCTGCCGCAGTCTCTCCAGCTCAACGACAGCAGCTTGATGAGTTGATTGCTGCCCGGGTGAAGTTCTATGGCGCTGCTTCGCCGGATGCTGAAAAAGGCCGCCAGGTCTTTGCGGCGAATTGTGCGGTGTGTCATCGCATCCGTGGTGAGGGCGGACTCATCGGCCCGCAGCTGGATGGCATTGGCTCACGAGGTCCTGAACGCCTTGCGGAGGACATTCTGGACCCAAACCGGAATGTCGATGCTCACTTCTACCTGCATGCCTTCACTCTGAACGATGGCAGTGTGCTGGCAGGGTTTTTGAAGACCGAGGCTGGTCAGGTGAGCGTCCTTGTGGATGCCACCGGCAAGGAGCACCGGGTGTCGAAGAAGGAGGTGAAGACTGTGGAGGTCACGCCCATCTCCCTCATGCCTCCTGCGTTTGGCCAGATCCTGGGTGAATCGGCCTTCAGCGACCTGCTGGGCTACCTGCTCCAAGAGCGGCTGCCTTAATGTTTGCCATGCCCGATGCCCAGGGCCCGCTCGATTTCATGCGCAGCATCCTCCCGCCAGGGGATGATCTTGCCTGGCAGAATGCCGCCAGCGATCAGGAAGACGACGCAGGCGGTCAGCGGCCAGCGTTCACGAGGGAGCGCGTCGGGGATGTCGATGACATGCTTGGGCAGCACACCAAGGAACAGCACGCTGTATAGGCGCACGAGGTTGATCGCATTGAAGGCGGTCGCTACCAGCAGGGTGACACCGAGAATCGGATGGCTGGCTAGGGCACCATGGAAGAGCAGGTCTTCCGCGCAGTAGCCCAGCGTTCCGGGCAGGCCGATGAGGGCCAGGCCACAGATGAGGAAGAAGGTGGCAAGACGCGGCGCCCTGACGGCGAGCCCAAGGTCCGACTCGGGGTTCGTGACATCCATGACGCGCACTTCCAGAATGCGCACAATGGCGATGAGGCCGCTGGAGGCTGCCGTCACCACCAGCCAGTGAACCAGACTGCCGGTGATGCCTTCAGCGTTGGCCGTGGCGAGCCCGGCGAGGATGAAGCTGGCCTGGCTGATGCAGACAAAGGCCAGCAGGCGGCGTGGCTTTTTCTCCGCGAAGCTGCGCAGGCTGGCAATCAAGGCGGTGATGAGCGCGGCGATGCTCAGCATGTCGAGCATCTGATGGGCAAAGTCCGGCAGCGAAACGGCTTCGGAGCGGGCGATGAGCAGCGCCCCGAGGTGGCCGTTGAAGAGCAGGGCCGCAGGCAGCAGCGGGCCATGCTCAAAGCTGGTGACGACCCAGGAATGGACTGGAAACAGCCCCTTCCGCAGGGCTACGGCCAGGATCACCATCCACATCGCGAGGTGGCTGATGTGGGAAAAGTCGCTGAGCCCGGTGGCATGTAGGGCGACGATGCCAGCCGTGAGCGCTGAGGCGCTGGCGATGAGGAAAATGGAGACCACGCGCTTCGCGGGCGGATGGCCGAAGAAGCTGAATGCGAATGGCACACAGGTCAGCCACCAGCCTGCGGCCAGCGTGACGAGGTTGGAGGCGGCGTAAGCCACCTCGGTGGAAGCGGCGAGCAGAAGCATGCCTGCCAGCGCCCGGCCACCGGCATCCCGCTTGGGGGCCAGGGCAAGCAGCAGGAGGGTGAGCGCGGTGAAGAACACCATCGGCACGGCGTCGAGAGCATCGGCCTCAAACCAGGAAACCCAGGGGTCCAGCAGACGGCTGCCATGATGGCTGTGAACTTCCCAGGCTGCGCAGCCAAAGCTCAAAAGAGCCGCGAGTGTGCTGAGAATGGCAGGCTTCCGGCCGCTGCCGGGCTCCGCTTTGAACCACGTCATCAAAGCCCCTGCAAACAAGGCCGAGATCCCCAGCGTGACGAAAGGAAAGGAGAGGTGCGTTATCATGACCAAGGGAGTAAAATCAGGCCTTCGTGGAGGGTTTGGAGATCATTTGAGTGATCATGCCGGGCATTTCCGCCGGCTGGCTGCTCGCCGAGGTGTGATGGCTCACCCATCGTGGCTCCACGATGGCGAGCAGGCGTGCCAGGGCCTTGGTGGGGGCAATGAGAAAGCGGTCCACAATGGCGTCGTAGAAGCCGCGTCCCAGGGCGATGCGGTAGAGCATGATCTGGACGGACTTGGGCAGCAGGGAGTCGTATTGCTCGCCCGTGGCGCCGACCTGGCCGCCAGCAGCGGCATGAACACGATGGTAGTCGCTGAGCATGGAGGGCGAGCGCAAGAACTGCATCGTGCGCACCATGGCATGACCGATGATGTGCAGGATGGCCAGCGTGGTCCAGCCGAGGCCGATTTCGGCAAAGATGATGCCGAGCTGGGTCTGGGAGGCATAGGCCAGCGAGGTCTTTGCATCCGCGCAGGTGCGGTGGATCATGGTGCTGAGAATGGCGGTGGTGATGCCGATGAAGATGACAAGGCCGGTGGCGATGGCCGAAGAGCGGATCAACGGCTCGACACGCAGCAGCAGGTAGGCGCCGGCATGCACGGAGATGGCGCCGTAGAACACGGCGCTGGAGGGCGTGGGGCCCTCCATGGCACGAGCCAGCCAGCCGCAGAAGGGTCCCTGGGCGGACTTGCCGCTGGCGGCGAAGACGAGCAGCACGGCGATCCAGGTCGCTGCGGTGCCGTCGAGGTTGTTCGTGTGTCCGGGCCATTCACCGGCAAACATCCCGCCCCAGGAGGCGGTGCCAAACCAATGATGAGCCAGGAAGACGGCGATCAGGATGTTCAAGTCCGCGATGCGGTAGGTGCCGAAGACGCGCAGGGCATTGCGCACTGGATCGCGGCGGTATTGGAAGAAGCCGATGAGCAGCACCGAGGTAATGCCCACGATCTCCCAGCCGCCGATGAGCAGGTCCAAGGAGTCGGCGGTGAAGACCATCAGCGCGCCGAAGGCAAAAAGATGCAGCAGCAGGAAGAAGCGTTGAAATCCTGGGTCACGGTGCAGGTAGCGCACCGAGAAGGAACCGACGATGCCAGCCAGAATCACCGTGACGGCGACGAAGGGGAAGGACAGCCGGTCCACCACGAGGGAGAGGGGAAATCCGTATTCCGCCACGGTGAACCAGTTCCCCAGGCTCACGTGAACGGAGGAAAGCCCGGCGCTCCACATCTCCCAGCCGATCAAGGCCACGATGAGGGTCATGGCAAGGTAGGCGAGCTTGGTGAGGCGGGCGATAGCCTTTTCAGGCAGGTGGCCACCAAGCAGCCAGATGAGCCCGAGCATCAGGAACAGCGCGCCCGGAGTGGCCACCAGGGCGATGAGCAAGTTTTGGGGGGACATGAAAACAAAATAGAAGGTTAAAAAGTCAGGCTGCCCTGGCGATGGCAGGATCGATGCGTGCCACAGGCAGGTGCTCAATCTTGCCCGAGTAGTAGGCGATGGAGCTCGGCGCGAGTGGCAGAGGCTCTTCATCTCCCTGCAGGGCCTCCCAGGCACCGTCACCCCGGTAGATCTGGATCGCGCCGCTGGCTGGGTCGAGCGTGGCGAGCCTGATCCAGCGGTTTTCCAGGAATTCCGTGAGGAGCGGGCTGGCATGAATCACGCGCAGCACCCTCTCCGGCGTGGTTTCGACGATGAAGAGGATGCGCACAGGTTCATGGATTTCCACGGTCTGAAGCGGCAGGCCGGTGCGGATGTCCCCTTGGTAGCCATTCATCACGCCGACGAGACCAGTGATGTTGTGCGGCAGTTTGGTGCCACAGCCGTAGCCTTCGTTGTCCACGGTGGAGAAGTAGTACTCGAGGCTGATGCCGCCGCAGACCGGGATCACGGCTCCTAGCACGGCAGCGAGCGCCTTATCCTCTGCATCCATCGTGGCGTCGTAGCTGATTAGGAAGGCGCGACGGTCAAAGAACAGGCCGCGTGTTGTTTCACGCCGTCCCACCACGGCGACGGCATTCGTGCAGTGGCCGTATTCTGGCCTTGGCTCCCCGAGGTGCTCAGCCCGCTCCTGCACATGGCGGAGCCCTTCCTCCACGGAGAGTCCATGCCCGGCCAGTTCGAAACGGCGCGTCCGTTCATGGGCCGAGCGTGCCCGAGCCTTGTCGAGGCTTTCGCGCACATGCGCCAGGTCGGCCTGATGGCTGGCCGGCATGAGGTCTGTGTCGTAGAGGTCGATGTTGTCGTTGCAGGTGTCGTGGTAGCCGCCGACGAACCAGGTGTCTTCGGGAATGAGGATGCCCTTCTGGCGCAGGCGTTCACGGACCGCCGGGCGGTTCGCCATCAGGGCAAAGAGACGTGCGTTTGGCGCTCCTGAGCGTCCGCCGCAGGCTCCGCAGCAGTAGGCGGAGACAAAAGGATTGTTCAGGCTCGTGCTGCCATGGCCCAGGATGATGACCAGCCGAGCATGGCCGCTGTGCATGCCGGCAGGGCCGAGCACGCTGGCCACGCGGTCTGCCATCTCCTGCACGCTGAAGCCACGCATCAGGCCGGTGGTAGCATCGCGGGATTCATCGTCATCACGCATGAAGGTCAGCTCAGTGCGTGGTTCGGGCAGGAAGATGTCATTCAGGCGCCGCATCAGCCGCGCATAGGCCAGCGGCGTGAGGATGCGCAGCGCCATGGGGAACAGGCTCAGAAAGCCCATGAAAGCCGTGCTGAGCGATCCGCGCACCAGGGTGCGGGTGGAGATGCTGCTGTTGCGGGCGATCCTGGCCCAGGCCCGGCGCAGGAGCTGGCGCTTGCGATGCACGTCGGATTCCGACTGCACGGGTGTCTCTCGCACTTCATGTCCTGGCTTCACCACCACCGGGCAGAGCGAGACCCCTTCGGCGTCGTCAATCCCGGCGTAATCAATGGCACAGCCAAAAAAGCCGGCGGCACCATAGGTTTCGATGCTTGGATCCACCTCCTCGATGGCGCGCCGGAGCGATTCTTCACGCTCGTCGATGCAGAAGATGGCCTGGGCGGCCAGCCGGTCGGTGCCCGGGTCGAGCTTTGGCATGGCCACGTGCTTGGCCAGAGGGATGAGGATCTGGCGTTCATGCCTCCGCTCATAGGCCTGATGCAGCAGGCGGCGGCGTTCCACTTCATGACACTTCTCCAGCTCCTGGCAGAGCGCCTCAAACTGAGACCTCGGCAGGTCCTTGAGCGTGCTGCTGCTGAGGCCGAGCAGCTGCGCCGCATCAAAAAGCCTCGCCTGATGGCTGAGTGGATCATGCGGGCGCGCTTTGGCCCGGAGATCACGCCAGGCTTTGGCATCCCCCAGGATGTCCTCCACGGCCACCACGGTGTAGGTGAGGCGCAGCGCCAGGTATTCCATGAGCGAGCAGCGCACCCGGTCATGCGGAGCCAGTGCAGGGTCCTTTTCCAAACAATGCACCAGCCCGGCCCAGCCTGGAAGGCCCAGGAGCTCGGCCGCGAAGAAGTCGTCCCATTCCTCCTCGGGAACGCCGAGCCGGGCCAGCATGGCTGCCACGGTGTCCTCCGCACTGAGGTCGGCGGCCTCCTGAGCCCGCAGCTCGCTGCCGATTTTGGAAAGGTGGGCACGGTAGATCGACACCGGCTGCGACATGATGCGGCGTGATGCCTTCAGCAGGCCCAGCTCGCGCAGCGGCATCGGCCAGTATGCGATGCCCTGGTCCAGATAAGCGCCGACCAGACGGATCATCGGAGCATTCACCACACCGTCGAGATCCACATCCCGCACCGCGAAGATGGCATCGCGGGGCCGTGCAGGCTTGGCAGGAGGTGGCGGAGGTTCAGGCTGGAGGCGCGTAGTGCAGACCTTCCACAGAGCGGCCGGGTTGTCCGAGGCCAGTGCTCGTGCTGCCGTGGCATCGAGATCGCTGCGGAAGGCAGTGAGAAGATCGCCCTCCTCCACTTCCCAGGCAATGTTGCGGCCATTCACGCGGCGCACGCCCGGGATCAGCAGCGCACGGCGGAGCTGACGGCGGTTCAACCTGCCTGGAATGATCTCCGCATCCGCTTCAGCGGCGAGAACAGCGTCAATGTCGGCATCCAGGATGCGGCCCCGGCGGCGTTCCGCCTGATACGCCTGTTCGGAGAGATAGGGCTCCGTCTTGAAAATGCCCGCTGCCTCCACCACGGCGCTGTCGAAGGGCTTGTGCTGGAAGGCGTGAAGCGTGTTGTGATGCACAAAGACGCCGATCGGCCCCTGCGCTGGCAGGTAGTGGCTGGCATGTTCCAGAGCATGTTTCAGCCGGTCATGCACCGTCGCTGGGGCATGGCCATGCCCGTGGCCTTGGCAGCCGCAGGAGTCAGTGTGCGTGTGCGAACTCATAGGTCATTTCTTGGACTGGGCCGAATTAACTCAGACCACGCTGAGAATGCCATCCCCTTGGTAAGGGGTATTGTCTTCCCCCTGGCAGGGGGAAGGCCAGGCGGCGGTGTGAAAAACGCAAACCTAGGCCATCATGGCCCACAAAAAGGCCTGAGGCAAAAGATCGCAGAAACTTCGTTTTTCGGGTGGGTTTCGTGGCACGCTGGAGAGCTTGGAAGAGGTGCGGACGGGACGCATTTGGGCATCAGCGCCTCACCCGCAACCACGTCTGATTTTACCCTTCCGAGGGGACAGATTTTCAACAGGGGGTCTGCGATTTGTGGACCAGCACGTGCCCGCAGACCTCCAAACTGGAGCGCTGGGGCGTGCAGACAACCACCCCCCATGAAAGCACCACCCATCCATACGAAAACCATGCCCTCGCTCCGCCTCGTGCTGGCTGCGGCGGCCCTGATGATCCCGGCCTCGGGCGCCCTGGCAGGCGTTCAAGCACCAGCGGAGGCCAGCATCTCGCAGTCCGCCGGATTCGGCGAAACCAATTTTTACGACGGCAGGCCTTCGCTGGACCGCTTTGCGGTTCTCGATGACCGGCTGGTGTTCGACCTCCACTTCAACACCCGTTTTGAAGGGCGGGAAAACAACAACGACTTCAACAGTGCGGTGAACGGCCCCACGGACGCCACCTGGCTGCTCACCCGTGCAAGACTCGGCCTGCTTTTCCATGCCACCGACTGGCTGAAGTTTTATGTTCAGGGGCAGGACATTCGTGAGCTGGGCGGCAGCCGCCCGAACAATGTCGGCGTGCTCGGTGCGGATGGCGACGATGTCTTTGACCTGCTCCAGGCCTGGGCCGCCCTCGGGGATGAAAACCACGGCCTCAGCCTGCGCGCCGGACGGCAGGCCTTCAACTACGCCAACCAGCGCCTGCTCGGAAACCCGCAGTGGAAGAACTCTACGAATGCCTGGGATGCGCTGCGCCTGCATTATGCGGGAGACACCTGGTTCCTCGACCTCTTCACCGGCAGTCCGGTGACCTTCCTGAACGACCAGTGGAACAAGTCGAACTACTTCAACACGCATGAGTCACGGAATGCCATCGTGAGCGGGGCCTACTTCTCCTCCAGCAGCCTGATCCCCTGGCAGAGCGCCACCGATTTCTATGTCCTGAACCAGGACTCCAACAAGGACGCCTCCGTTCCCGGTGCTCCCCTGGGCGCCCTGGGGCACACGAACTTCTGGACCCTCGGCACGATGTGGAAGGGTGATCCGGCCAAGCTCAACCACTGGGACTACGATTTCGAAATGGCGGCACAGTTTGGCCGCGTGGCCGGACTGGATCATCGCGCCTTCGCCGGCCACTGGGGCCTGGGCTACAACTTCCAGGATGCCTGGAAGCCCCGTCTTGGCTTCCAATACAACTTCGCCACCGGTGATGGCAACAGCAAGGACGGCCGCAGCACCACCTATCAGAACCTGTTCCCCGGCAACCATGCCCTGTTTGGCTTCATGGACACCACGGCCTGGATGAACATGCACAATCCCCAGCTGAACTTCTCCATCCAGCCCACGGCGAAGCTCAAGCTCACCCTGGACGCGATGGCCTTCTGGAACGCCACCAGTGGCGATGCCTGGTATGGAGCCAACACCACGACATCCGTGCGCCCGGTGAATGCCCAGAACCGCACCGCCAGCACCTACCGCGGGGCGGAGTTCGATGTGAACGCCTGGTACAAGCTCAACAAGAACCTCTCCCTCCAGGCAGGCTATGCCTTCTTCCTGGCGGGCAGCTACCTGGCTCAGACCGGTGCCAGTGACAATGCCCACTTCGGTTACGCCCAGATGAGCTTCCACTTCTGACCTCGAGGACTTCCCCCCCGGACAGGGGGCACTATACCCTGCCGGGGGGATGTCTTTCTGGCGCTAAAAATGCGTGAATGCTGCTGTCAGTTCAAACTTCACCCGCCCCCTCCATGTCACAACCCGCTGCTACTGTCTTTGCTGATGGCCCCAAGCCCGTCGGTAATCTTGCCGGTTTCACGAAGCATCTGAAGCACGACATCCTGTCCGGCTTTCTGGTCTTCCTCATCGCCCTGCCACTCTGTCTGGGCATTGCCAAGGCCAGCGGCTGCCCCGCCATCGCCGGCATCTTCACGGCTGTGATCGGCGGCATGCTCACGCCGTTCCTGAGCAATTCCGAACTGACCATCAAAGGTCCCGCCGCAGGCATGATTGCCATCGTGCTGGGCACCGTGAACGACCTCGGGTATGAAAAGGCCCTCGCTGTCGGCATGGTCTCCGGCATCATCCAGATCCTTTTCGGCGCCTTCAAGCTGGGGACGCTGGGCGAGTTCTTTCCTGTGGCTGCCGTGCACGGCATGCTGGCCGCCATCGGCGTGATCATCATCTCCAAGCAGATTCACGTGGCCCTCGGCGTGGCAGCCCATGCCAAGGAGCCGCTGGAGCTGCTGGCGGAGATCCCGGAGAGCATTGCGCACATGAATCCCGAGATCGCCCTCATTGGCGGCATCGCCCTGCTGCTGCTCTTCGGGCGCCTTTTCATCCGGAACAAGCTGGTGCAGGCCATCCCTGGGCCGCTGATCGTGCTGCTGGTGGCCGTGCCGCTCTCCTTCTACTTCGACATCGGACATCAGCACATGTACCAGTTCCACGGCCACTCCTACGAAGTCGGTCCTGACAAGCTTGTCAGCCTGCCGCTGAACATCCTCGATGGCATCAAGTTCCCCGACTTCTCGGCCATCACCTCCGCCACGAGCCTCAAGTGGATCGTCATGTTCTGCCTTGTCGGCAGCCTTGAGTCCATGCTCAGCGCCAAGGCCGTGGACCTCCTGGACCCCTGGCAGCGCCGCACCAACCTGAACCGCGACTTGCTTGCCGTCGGCGTGGCCAACACCCTCGTCGCCTCCATCGGCGGACTGCCGATGATCTCCGAGATCGTGCGCTCCAGCGCCAACCGCAACAATGGCGCCCGCACCCGCTGGGCAAACTTCTGGCACGGCACCTTCCTGCTGGTGCTCGTGGCCAGCATCCCTGCGCTGCTGAACCACATTCCCCTCGCTGCGCTCGCCGGCATGCTGGTCTTCACCGGCTACAACCTGGCCTCTCCGAAGGAATTCCGTCACATGCTCCATGTCGGCAAGGGGCAGCTCGTCGTCTTCCTGGTCACGATGATCGCCACCCTGGCCACGGACCTGCTCCTGGGCATCGCGATCGGCATTCTGGTGAAGCTCATCATGCATCTCATGGCGGGAACCTCCTTTGGGAACCTCTTCACCCCTCATGCCGTGCTGCATCACGACGAAGAGGCCGGCCATCCTGTGCTGCGCATCGAGAAGTCCGTGGTCTTCAGCAACTGGCTGCCGCTGCGCAAGCGCCTGCTCATGCTCAGCGAGCACTCCGTCGTGAAGGTGGACCTCTCCCGCACACGCCTGGTGGACCACACCGTCATGAAAAAGCTCGAGGAAATGGCGCAGGACTGGAAGCTCGAGAACCGCGAACTCATCATCGAAGGCCTGGAGGACCACCTTCCCGTGTCCGACCATCCCCAGGCGGCCCGTGTTTACCCTCAGCAGCTCGCCTGATACCCCAACCCCAACCTGACAGCCTCCGGGCGCAGGCTTCTCTGTCTGCGCCCGGTTTTTTCGTCAGGAGTGGTGTGGGTTTCCAAAGGGCTTGAAGCCGTCCGAAACAGGTGCCCTGGAAGCGGCGTCTTGGTTTCCCCCCAACCAGCCCCGACCTCCCCCCTCCGTGACACGGTTTCTCCTCTCCCTCGCCGCCCTTTGCCTCGCCCTCAGCACCCCCAGGGCCGCCCAGCATGCCGA
>CALDGV010000531.1 GCA_937941745.1 uncultured Prosthecobacter sp.
CGATGGCCGCCGCGCCGGCGAGGTGCCTGCGGACCAAAAACTCGCATACATCCGCAAGCTTTTGAGCGAATCCGACCTCTCCGAGCAAAAGCTGCGCGTCATGGTCGAGTACGACCGCCGCCGCAATGACCCGAAGCAGCAGCTCAACAACCAGATCGGCGAAACCGCACGACTGCGCATCACCATCGCCGAGACTGCGGAGCCCGGCACACGCCATTTGCGCCTGCGCACACCTTCAGGCCTCAGCAATCCCATGCGCTTCGTCATCGGCCAGCTTCCCGAGGTACTTGAGGCCGAGCCTCAACGTGAGTTTGACCTCGAAAAATATCGTGGCGGCATGGACTCGATGAAGCAGGAAAAAGTGCCCACGCCCACCGCCCGGCTGCCCGTCACACTCAATGGCCGTATCATGCCCGGCGAGGTGGATGAGTTCACCTTCGAGGCAAGAAAAGACGAGCGTGTCGTCATCGCCATGCACGCACGCAGTTTGATCCCCTACCTTGCCGATGCTGTTCCGGGCTGGTTTCAGAGCGTGGTGAGCCTGCACAATGCCGATGGCTACGAGGTCGGGTATGCCGATGGCTACCGCTTTGACCCTGACCCCGTGCTTTTCTACAAAATCCCCGCCGACGGCCTCTACCGCATCCGCGTGCATGACTCGATCTACCGCGGTCGTGACGATTTTGTGTACCGCATCCATGTGGGTCAGATTCCCTTCCTCACGGGCATTTCGCCGCTCGGAGCAACGGCGGGCGAAAAAGTCGAGATCACCTTCCAGGGCGGAAATCTCGGCTCCGACTTTAAACAGAGCTACGAAGCCCCGAAAGAGCCAGGAATCGTGCTTTTGCATGCCAAAGCCGGCGGACAGCGCTCCAACGCGATTCCCTTCCAGATCGACAACGTGCCGCAGGAGCGCGAACGCGAGCCGAACAACACGCTCGGCACCGCGCAGATGCTGGAACCACCAATGATCGTCAATGGTGTCATCGAAAGCACCGGCGAGGCCGATTTCTACCGCGTGAAGGCCAATGGTGGGCGCGAGATGATCTTTGAGATCTTCGCGCGGCGGCTTGGCTCGCCCGTGGATGCCTCCCTCACTGTCTTTGACCAGAATGGGAAACAGGTGGCCTTCAATGACGACCATGAGGACCTCGGTAGCGGCCTCACCACGCATCATGCCGACTCCCGCATCAGCATGAAGATGCCTCCCGGCGGCAGCGCCTTCATCCGAGTCACCGACACGCAGGGTCAGAGCGGCCCGACCAATGCCTACCGGCTCAAAGTGCGTGCCGCAGACCCCGCGTTCGCGCTGCGTGTGACGCCCTCCTCCCTGAACGCCAAGCCCGGCGGTGCCGCCCGCCTCACCGTGCATGCACTGCGGGATGGCGGCTTCACCGGACCGATCATACTCACACTCAAAGATGCGCCATCAGGCTTTGCCATGCATAATGCCACCATCCCCGAAGGCCAGGACAAGGCGGATGTCTCCATTGCCGTGCCATCCGGCACCGATCTCGAAAGACCCATCGTTCTCACTGTCGTCGGAAGCGGTGGCGAGTCACCCAACACCTTTGTAGCCACCGCCGTGCCCGCCGAGGACATGATGCAGGCCTTCATCTACCGCCATCTCGTGCCGGTGGACGCGCTGCTCGTCGATGTCCGCACCCCACCGCCACCACCGGAGAAGCCCACACCTTGATTTGAATCCCATCAACAACCCCGACACGATCATGAAGCGCTGCATCACCCTCCTGAAGTTCACCGAGAAAGGTTCCGCCCACATCAAAGAATCCACCTCACGCGCCCACGCCTTTGACGCGCTCGCCGAAAAGTCCGGCGTGAAGGTCGAAGGCCAGTTCTGGACCATCGGCCACTACGACGGTGCGCTCGTCCTCGCCGCTGACAGCGAAGCCAAAATCCTCCACCTCCTGGCCTCCCTCGCCGCCCTCGGCAACGTGCGGACAGAAACGCTGCAAGCCTTCACCGACAAGGAGTTCGACGCCATCCTGAAGGCGTGATGCTTCATCAAGGCTGCCAACGCAGCTTCAGACGCCTCCATCGCCCATCGCCAGGGAGTCCTCTGGTGTGATGGTTCTCGCACCGCTGGCGTCCTTGAGCTTGCGGCTGTGGATGTTGATCGTGATTTTGAGGAGCAGGGTGTAGATCATGAAGCCCAGCGCCCAGATGCCGGCGGTGATTTTCCATTCGGTGAGGCTGGGGCGGTATTCGACGATCTCGTGCAGGGTGCTGGGGATGAAGGCGGGAATGATCATGCCCATGCCTTTTTCGATCCACAGACCCACGAAGGCGAGCAGGCAGGCTGTGTTCAGGAGTAAGGGACGGCGATTGATCCTTGGCTGCATGAAGAGGATCACTGCGACGACGGTGAACACGATCGAGGTCCAGATCCACGGCACCAGCTCATGATGGCCGTGCAGGCCAAAGTAGAGATACTTCGCGGCACCGGTGTGGCTGCCGCCGGTGTAGAACTCGACGAAGATCTCGGAAACGACCATGAGCAGGCTGATGAGGATGGTGATGCGGACGATGCTCACGAGCGTGCGGATGGCTCCCTCACCAAACATGCGCCCGGTTTGCCAGCGGATGATCTGGATGGCGACGATGATGAAGGCGGGGCCGCTGACGAAGGCGCTGGCTAGGAAGCGCGGGGCGAGCAGCGCGGTGTTCCAGAAGGGCCGACCACCCAGTCCGCAGTAGAGGAAGGCGGTGACGGTGTGGATGCTGATGGCCCAAACGATGCTGAGGAACACGGCGGGCATATACATCTTCGCCACGGGCTGCTGAGCACGAAAGCGCTTATAAAGCAGGTAGCCGCAGATATAGACGTTGATGGCGAAATAGCCGTTCAGCACGATGACATCCCAGGTGAGCATGGAGACGGGAAAGTTAAATTTCCCGAGGCCGGGCATCATGTGCCAGAAGCGGTCGGGCCTGCCAAGATCGCACACGACGAACATGATGCTCATGATGATGGCGGCGATGGCGAGCAGTTCGCCGATGATGACGATGTCGTGCATCTGCTCGTCATGATACAGGTAGGCCGGGATGACCATCATGACGCCACCAGCGGCCAGGCCGACGAGGAAGGTGAAGTTTGCGATGTAGAGGCCCCAGGAGACGTGGTCGCTCATGGCAGTGAGGGCCATGCCATCGCGCACCTGGACGGCCCAGGCGTTCGCGCCGACGAGGAAGACGGCGGTGAGCAGCGTCATCCACACATAAAACTTCCAGCCACCCTCGACGGACTGGCTGAAGGCGTTCCAGGCAAAGCGGAGATACTGCCGCCATTCGGGCACGGGCGTGGCGGGCACAGGGATGACGGCGGGATCACTCATCGAAGAAGTAGAAGAATTGAGGTTTGAGGCCGAGTTCCTCCTTGAGGACGAAGACGCGCTTGTTTTCGAGCACGTAGCGGACCTCGGAGGCGGGATCATTGAGATCACCAAAAACGCGGGCACCGGTGGGACATGCCTCCAAACAGGCTGGCAGGCGGCCATTCCGCGTGCGGTGCAGGCAGAAGGTGCATTTCTCCATCACGCCCTGCGGACGGATGCGGTTGCTGAGGTAGCTTTGATCCGGATTGATCTCAGGGGCGGGGATTTGCGGCTTCTGCCAGTTGAAGCGGCGGGCGTGATACGGACACGCGGCCTCGCAGTAGCGGCAGCCGATGCACCAGTTGTAATCGACGACAACGATGCCGTCTTTTTCCTTCCAAGTAGCCTCGACCGGGCAGACATCGACGCAGGGCGGATGCTCGCACTGCTGGCACTGCACGGGCATGTAGTATTTGTCCGGCTGCGGCACGGGATGGTCGTAGTGGACGTTGCCTTTTTCGAAGTCCATCGAGCCTTTCGTCATCTCAAAGACGCGGATGTAGCTCTGGTGGGAGGGGCGGTCATGATTGTTCTCCAAATGGCATGCCTCGGCGCATTTGCGGCAGCCGTTGCAGATGGAAAGATTGAGCGCGTAACCAAATTTCACGCCTTCCTGCGGCTTAGGGTCGCTGATGGTCACATCGGCTCCGTATTGCTCTTTGGCCTCTTGGGTGAGGCGGGTGATGACGGTGGCGATTTCGTCTTTGCTGAGCTCCTTATAGTGCTTTTGCAGGAACTCATCCATCGAGGTTTCTTTGGTCAGCTCGGTGAGCGGCGCGAGCGCTTTGGCATACGCGGCGACGCCGAGTGTGGCTCCGAGACCCTTCAGCACGGCGCGGCGGGTGGAGCCGTCATCGCCGGGAGGCGGCGATGCGTTGGTAGAACCTCCGGAGCAGGAGCAATTGCCGCCGCAGGGTGTTTTGGGTGATGCAGGTGCGGGATCGTTCATGGCTCAATGCTCTGCGGGGACGTTGGGAACGGAAATGCGGTCGCGTGGCGGCAGCACGGGTCTCACAAGGGGAAATTCAGGATGATGCGGGTCGTGGCAGTTGACGCAGTTGTTGCGCACGCGTGGACCTTTGCTGAGATCCCAGTGGCCGTTCATGCCGCCGTGGCTGCCGTGGAGGTAATCACGCATCGCCGTGCCGTGGCACTGGGCGCAGAGCGTCATCACATCGGGGAAGGCTACGCTGCGTCCATCGGCGAGATGGAGCGCGTCGTAGTCTTTCGCGTTGTGGCAGCTCAGGCAGGTTAGATTGCCGTGGGCGTAGCTGAGGCCGCGATGGGCCTGGAAAAGATCGTGCGCGGTGTTGCGCATGGTGTTCGGTGTGGTGGTGCTGTGGCAGGTGCTGCATGCGGCGGTGATGGCGCGGCCTTGCGCATCCTTCAGGCCGGTGTCGAGCCTCGGCGTGGGCGGGCCGGGTTTGATGGCCACGAGATGCTTCTCCGCTTTTGGCCGGCTCTTCATTACCGGAGCGGATTCAGCGGCGCCGAGATTTTTTTGCGCCCACACGACCGCGAGGCTGCAAAGCGTGGCGAAGCCCACGAGGGCAATCCACGCGAGGCTGGGGTGTTGTTTCAAAAGTCGGCTCATGAGGCGGAATCGAAGTGGTGCTGGATGCGCACGAGGCGGAACTGGCCGCCGGGCAGCGCCATGACGGTGTCCCACCAGTCGGCGTCCTGAAAACGATAGCGAAACTGCACGGCGCGTGCTCCGCCATCGAGCAGGAGACGGCGTCCGTCATCGAGCGTGACGGCTGCGTTTTCCGGCACATGGCCGGTGGCGGCATATTTCGGGATGATCTCAGTGATCTGGGCGCAGGCACCGATGTCGCGCAGCAGCCTCTCCAGCTCGGCGGCGTCGAATTGAGCCTGCTGCAGCTCGGGCAGCGGCGTTGTGGCGGTGGGGTCGCTCATGCGGGCTGCGGGGTGAGGGTTGTTGGACGGCGCGGGAGCATGAGCACGGCATTGCGCGGCGCTGGACAGACGTCGTGACAGACACCGCAGCCGGTGCAGACATCCGCCACGACCATCGGCATACCGCGATCTTTTGTCATCGCACCCGACACGGGGCAGCGCTCCACGCACACGGAGCAAAACGAGGTAAGTGCGATGCAAAACCGCCCCTGGATGATGGCAGTGCGCGGCGTCGCAGGTGTGGCCGATGCGGTGACTTCCACAGCACGCACCGGAACCGCCTTCTTTTGAAAAGGCCGGCTGAGGGCGGTGAAGAAGCCCCGTCTGGACACAGATGCGCTCATGGTTTCGGCGGCGGGTTTGCGGGTGGTGTCGGCACTGCGGCTGGTGCGGCGGCGGTGTCTGTTTTCTTCACCGCATCCAGCGGCGGTGCAGGCAAAAACTGGCGCTGGTCATTCGTGGCGGCGGGCACATGGCACTGCGTGCAGCTCTGCCGCTCAGGATGCGGTGTGCGCAGGGCAAAGAGGCCCTTCGGACCATGACAGCTCATGCAATCACTGCGCATCAGTGTGCGATGCGGCACGGTGGGCGGCGCTCCGGGCCAGGCACGCGGGCCATTCGGCGGCGCTTCGGCTCCCTGGAAGGAGTTCTCCGTGAGCGCGACGGCAAAAGCAGCGGCATCCGCTGAGCTGAAAGCTCCACGCGAGGACACATGGCACTGCGTGCAACTGCCGCCGAAGGTCGGATGGCTGATCTTCGAGGCGAAACGGTCCTTCACCTGCAAACCCTGCGCATGACAGGCCAGGCAGGCCGCCGAGGAGTCCTGCATGATGGGATGCGGCACGGTGGGCGGTGCTCCATCATAGGCGCGGCGGCTGGCGCGTGCCTGGAGCGCGGCCAGCTTCACCTCCATCGGCACGGGGGCGGCACCAGCAGGCGCTGCTGCCGCGGGCTGCTGGAAATCCACGAGTGAGTTCCGCCACTGCGCGTTCGGGCCGTCCCTCGACCAGTCCTGATCAATGTAGCGCACGGCCACGGGCACGTTCGTGGCCCCGGTGAGATCGCGATGCGTGTCATGCTTCACCACGGCGACGGCGCGGGTCATGGCGATGGCGCTGTTCGTCTGCCGCAGGCCGACGAAGTAGCCGCTCACGGCGACAAGCGCGATGATGCCGCCGACGATGAGGCCGGACTCGATGCGCTTCGATTTCGGTTCGTCAGGCATGATCAAAGAGCGGCGGTGGCGCGGGCCACGGTGGCGGCGCACTTTTTATAATCGGGCTCTTTGGAGATGGGATCGACATCGCCCAGCGTGATGTCATTGCACATCAGCCGCTCGTCGAAGAACGGAATGAAGAGCGAGCCACGCGGCGGATGACCACGCCCGTCAATCCACACGGGCAGCTTGAGTTCGCCACGGCGCGTCTTCACCACGATGCTTTCGCCATTGGCAAAACCATGCTCGCGGGCGTCCTCGGGGTGCATCTCGACATAAGAATGCGGCATGGCGGCATGGAGCTGCGGAATACGCCGCGTCATGCTGCCGGTGTGCCAGTGCTCCAGCACGCGGCCCGTGCAGAGCCAGAAAGGAAACTCCGCATCCGGCTCCTCGGCGGCTTTTTCAGCAGGCGCGAACCAGATGAGCGCTTTGTCATCCTTCGTGACGGAGTGGTAAAACTGAATCTCCGCGTCCTTCTTCACATAAGGATCGTCGAACTCGCTGAAGCGGAACTTCGTCTCCCGCCAGGTGCCATCCTGCTGCTGCACCACCGGCCAGCGCAGACCGCGGGCCTTCACATACTCTTCGTAGGGAGCGAGGTCCTTGTGCTTGTAGCGGCTGAACAGGCGGTATTCCTCGAACAGCACCTTGTCCACATTCAGGTCGTAGTAGCGCGGCCATTCCCACACGGGCACTTCTTCACCTTGGTCGTTCTTGAAGGTGAAAAGGAAGCGCCCGTTCTTGTCCTTCATACCGGGGTGTCCCAGATCGTGCAAACGACGCGCCACCGCAATCATCTGCCACGCGTCATCGCGTGCCTCGCCTGGCGGCTTCACCATGCGAAACCACTGCTGCGTGCGGCGTTCGCTGTTGCCATACATGCCGTTTTTCTCCACCCACATCGCCGAGGGCAGCACGAGATCCGCCAGCTCCGTGGTGGCGGTGCGATACACGTCGGAGACGATGAGGAACTTGTCCGGCTGGCCCGCCTTAGCTTTGAAAAGCTTGTGCAGATTCGGCAGCGACTGGCCGGGATTCGTCACCTGCACCCACAGCGTCTGGATATCGCCGCCTTTGTCCGCAGGCGTGCAGAACTTCTCCCACATCAGCACCGTGTGGTGGCCGATTTTCGGACTGATTCGGCCTTCGGGCACATTCCACAGCTTCTCGGTTTCCTTGCGATGCTCTGGATTGAGAATGAGACGGCCTCCAGGCAGGAAATGGCACATCGTGCCGACTTCACGCGCAGTGCCGCAGGCGCTCGGCTGGCCGGTGAGGGAGGTCGGCGCATCGCCCGGCCTCCCAAAGTGGCCGCTGAGAAGGTGGATGCCGTGGCAGAGGCGGTTCGCGTTGGTGCCGCGTGAGTGCTGGTTGAAGCCCATGCACCAGGTCGAGGTGATGCGGAGGTCTTTGTTCGCAAACAAGTCCGCCAGCACGCGAATCTTCTCCGCAGGCACGCCGCTGAGTTTTTCCACATGCTCCGGCGTGTAGGGCTCCAGCGCGGCTTTGTAGTCGTCAAAGCTCATCGCATCCCCCAGCAGCTGCGCGGTGGGCGTGGCGTTCGGGTCCTTGGGCGCCTGCCGGAAGTTGCAGAACTTCTCCACGAACTTCGGATCGAAGGCGTTCTTCTTGATCAGCAGGTGCGCGATGCCGTTCATGATAGCCAGATCGCTGTGCGGGCGGAACTCCAGGTAGTGATCACTGAAATCCGTGGTGCGTGTGCGGCGCGTACCGATGTCAATGAGCGTCACCTTTTCCCCGCGTGTGCGGCGGTCAATCACGCGGCTGAAGAGCACCGGATGCATCTCCGCCATGTTGTTGCCCCACATGATGAGCACATCGCACTTGTCGAGGTCGTCGTAGCAGCCTGCGGGCTC
>CALDGV010000532.1 GCA_937941745.1 uncultured Prosthecobacter sp.
TGCTGGGAGCTTCGTATGTGGGCCATCAGGACGATCTGGCCGTTTTTGATCGTGCTTTGACCGACGCGGAAGTGGAGCAGCTCTTCAAGCTTGAAGGCGGTGTTGCGATTTGGCGATGATGTGAGTGGATTTAGTCCACACGCACGGCCGCGCAGACCATCTCCAGCACTCGGCCCAGTGAGGCTGCTCCGGTGCCTTCCTGGAAGGCATTCCCCGGGATCGGTTGCCAGTCATCGCGGTCAGTCTTGGGTTCCGGCTGCGGGATGCGGGTGAGCGTGGGATCATACTGGCCGGTCTTGCCGCCGAGTTTGTAGATGACGAGGTCGAGCGAGGGCACGACGTAAAGGCAGAAGCCGCCAGCGCCGCTTTTCCAGAAGGCATCCTTTGGCGCTCCGGCCACATGGCCGTCGGCGTTGTGCTCCCATTGCAGACTGAAAGGTGTGTGCGGGTTGTAAGGGCTCCAGGTCTGGCATTTTCGGATGTAATCCGGCGGAACGAGCTGCTGGTCCTTCCACTGGCCGTTTTGAGCCAGGCAATAGCCGAAGCGCACGGCGTCCGTGGCATGCAGCGCGGTGCTGCCCGCGCCATTCGCGTGCGGCATGACGAAATCACCGCGATGCAGGCAGTAATCCCACGCGCCCCAGCCCTGGGGCTTGGCGAGGCGTTCGTGAATGAAATCCTTCAACTCCATGCCGCTGACGTTGCGCAGCACGATGCTGGCGATGTGCGGGGAAGGGGAGGAATACGAGTAACCCGCGCCTGGATCGCACCACAGCGGCACATCGAGCGAGGATTTGTCGAGATCCTTGATGTTCTGGCCGGGCACGGGCTTGAGCGGCTTCGGCTTGGGGTCGCCTTTGACATAGCCGGTGGGTGTTTGCCCTTCACCCCAGTAGCCGCCGGTCATGCAGAGCAGTTGGCCGAGGGTGATGTTCGCTTTGCGAGGATCATTGAGCGGGAAAGCCTGGGGCAGGAATTTTTCAGTGAAGACTTTTGTGTCGAGGCCTGCGGGAATTTTATCTTTGAATTCATGCAGCATGATGCCGCAGGCGATGCTGCAAAAGCCCTTGCCGGTGGAGGCCATGTCGGGGTTCACATTGCGGCTGGCACGACCGAAGTAGCGCTCGAACACCAGCCAGCCCTTCCGCACCACCACCAGACCGCCATGCGCCGTGCTGCGCTCGGTGATGGTGTAGGCGGGCTCCAGCTTGTTCAGATCCATGCCGGCCTGCTCGCGCATGGCCTTTTCGGTCTTCGCCTCACGCCAGCCGCCTGCGCTGTCGGGCGGCGGAAAGTAAATGTCTGCGGCCTGGAGTGCCGAAGCAGTGAAAATGAGAGCGGTGAGCAGTGGAGCGGTCATGGGGAGCGAACACCATGAATGGCTGATCGCGTGCATGCGAGCCACAATTCGCTGCCGACGCTTTTAGAAACTGCGACTGACCCCGAGCGTGAAACCCAGCGCGTCGAGGCCAGGATTGGGATTGGTAGCTCCGCCGTTCGAGAGATGTTGAAACATGGCGCTGGCGCGAAGTGACCATGAATCAGTAAGGACGCGCGCGACACCAAGCTGACCGTACCAATTCAGCGTGAAGTCCTGGCCTTGGCCGCCGGGAGCACTCTGTGAGTCCACCAAGCCAATACCACCGCCGATGGAGCCAAAAATGCTCCAGGTCATGCTTGGGTTCCACCATTCAATGGACGGGGCACCGGACAGGCCAAGGTAGCGATTTTCCGAGCCTTCCTCGAACCAGTTGGCCATCGCGGTCAGCTTGTTGCGGAACGTTAGCTTGGAGCCGTTGGCGAAGTCGAAGCCAAACACCTCGGGGGAGCGCCAGGAGACCATGAAGGGCACGATGCGGTAGTTGAAGGTGGTATCGCCACCGACTTTCCACAGCATGCCGGTTTCAAAGTCGAGCGCGTGATTATTCCAGGGCTTGAGTTCGACCGGGGCGGATGTTTGAGAAAAAGCAGCGGTGCTGAGGATCAAGAAGGCGAAAAGGTGGCGGATCATGCTGGCAAACTAACGTCATGCTTCGCAAACGCCAGCGCGGAGTGAAGGATCGCTCCAAGGGGCTGAGGAGAGACTCAGGAGAATTGGCTCCAGATTGGAAAAACACTTTTTTTGTTATCGTGTTTGCGGCAAGCCTGCTCCCTGCCACGATGGCCACCGCAAAACACTGAATCCAACCACTTTTACTCATGAGTTCTCCCCGCGTCCTTCTCACCACCACCTCATTCCAGGACACTCCCGGCATTCATCACGATATGCTGGACAAGGCCGGATTTGAGATCGTGCGCGAGCGCGGACCGCTTCCTGAGAGCCGGATGCTGGAGCTGGCTGGTGACTTTGACGCTTTTCTTTGCGGTGACGATGCCTTCACCCGTGCCGTCATTCAGAAATCTCTCCCGCGCCTCAAGGTCATCTCCAAGTACGGCATCGGCCTCGACAAGATCGACTTGAAGGCCGCCACTGATCTGAAGGTGCCCGTGCTCTTCACGCCCGGTGTCAACCACACCACCGTCGCCGAGCACACCTTTGCCCTCCTGCTCGCCGTCGTCCGCAACCTCGTCGTTGAAGCCAATCATGTCGCTGCCGGTAACTGGACGCGCATCACCGGCAACGAACTCTGCGGCAAGACGCTCCTGCTCGTTGGCCTCGGTCGCATCTCCAAGGAGGTCGCCATTCGTGCCCGCGCCTTCGGCCTGCGCGTTCTCGTTTTCGCCAACTACTGGGAGGAAGATTTCGGCCGCTGGTATGATCTTGAGCGCGTCGAAGACCTCGACGAGGGCCTCAAGCAGGCCGACTTCATCTCACTCCACACCAAGCTCACTGAAAAGACCAAGGGCCTGATCGACGCCCGTCGCATCGGACTTCTCAAACCCGGTGCCGTCATCGTCAACACCGGTCGTGGCGAACTCATCTCGCTCGCCCCGCTCGTCGAGGCCATCAAGGCTGGCAAAATCCGCTACGGTGCCGACGTGCTCGACCAGGAGCCGCCGCCCGCCGATCATCCGCTTCTCGGTCTCCCTGGCACCGTGCTCACACCGCACATCGGCAGCCGCACCCACGAAAGCGTGCAGCGCCAAGCCAGTTGCGCCGTGGAAAATCTCACGCGATTCCTTGCGGGGAAGGAGCCCATCGCCCGTGCCAACCCGTTCTGATTTGCAGTTTCCTTCATCCAACCATCATCCCTTTTCCAAACCATGAGCCTCTCCATCAAACCCCGCGAATCCTGCGCCTTCGATCAAATCTCGCTCGGCGAAGTCATGCTCCGTCTCGATCCCGGCGAAGGCCGCATCCGCACCGCCCGTGAATTCAAAGCCTGGGAAGGCGGAGGTGAGTACAACACCTCGCGCGGCCTGCGGAAATGCTTTGGCTACAAGACAGGCGTCGTCACCGCCTTCGTGGACAACGAGATCGGTCATCTCATTGAGGATTTCATCATGCAGGGCGGCGTCGCGACCGACTTCATCCAGTGGCGTGCCGATGACGGCATCGGCCGCACCGTGCGCAACGGCCTCAACTTCACCGAGCGCGGCTTCGGCATCCGTGGTGCCGTTGGCAACCCTGACCGCGGCAACACGGCCGCTTCGCAGCTCAAGCCGGGCGACATCGACTGGGAGCACATCTTCGGCAAACTCGGCGTCCGCTGGTTCCACACGGGCGGCATCTTTGCCGCGCTTTCGGAAAGCACCGGCGAATTGATCATCGAAGCC
>CALDGV010000533.1 GCA_937941745.1 uncultured Prosthecobacter sp.
GATTTGTGAAATTTGCCGTGCTCTTTTTCCACAAAGGCGTGCGGTCAAAACGCGCAAGGCTTGAGGTTGGCCACCAGTGACTGGCGGGATGCATTTTATTTCAGTCGTTTTGTGCTCCGGACCGCAATTTTTGTCATGAAGCCCAAATTCCCTTTGGCTTGCACTTGTCCGGCGGGGATTGCACGCTAAACGGCATCAGCTTCTTGAGTGCTTGGCACGACTCCTGCCGCGCAGTCCGTTTTCTCATTACCAACCCCCCGTCTATTAACCATGTCCGTTGTCTCCAAAGGTCTTGAAGGTATCGTTGCCGCTGAAACCCGTCTTGGTGAGGTGAAAGGAGCTGAAGGCGTCCTTTTCTACTGCGGCTATGACATCAATGAGCTCGTCAAGCTGACCTACGAGGAAGTGGTGCACCTGCTTTATTACAACAAGCTGCCCACTCAGGCTGAGCTGGACAAACTGACCACCGCTCTTCGCGCCGAGCGTGAGCTGCCCCAGGGCGTGATCGAGTTTCTCAAGACCGCACCGAAGACTGCCAAGCCCATCGACATCATGCGCACGGCCGTCTCCATGCTTGGCTGCTACGATCAGAAGCGCTTCGACATCGATGTGAGCGAAAACCTCGCGAATGCCATTCGTCTCACTTCGCAGATCGGCGTCATTGCCGCCTACTTCCACCGTTCCCGCCAGGGCCTCGACCTCCCGCCAGTACGCAAGGACCTCTCCGAAGCGGCCCATTTTCTCTACCTTATGAATGGTGAGGTGCCGTCGAAGGAAGCCGAGCGTACCCTCGACATCGCCTACATCCTGCATGCCGAGCACGGCTTCAATGCCTCCACCTTCACCGCCCGCGTCGTCGCCTCGACCTTGAGCGACATGTACTCCGCCATCTCCGCCGCCATTGGCGCCCTGAAGGGCCCGCTCCACGGTGGTGCGAATGAAGGTGTGATCCACATGCTGCAGGAAATCGGCAGCCTCGACAAGGTGGACGCCTGGGTCGAGGACGCCCTCGCGCAGAAAAAGAAGATCATGGGCATCGGTCACCGCGTTTACAAGGTGCTTGACCCCCGTGCCCCGCACCTCCGCGAGATGGCCATCAAGCTCACCGAGCAGCTCGGCGAAGCCAAGTGGATCCAGATGTCCGAGCGCATCGCTACCATCATGCGAGAGCGGAAGAATCTGAATGCCAATGTCGATTTCTACTCCGCCACCGTTTACTACAGCCTCGACATCCCGACGGACCTGTTCACGCCTATTTTTGCCATTGCCCGCATGAGCGGCTGGACCGCCCATGTGCTCGAGCAGTGGAGTGAGAACCGCCTCTTCCGCCCGCTGAGCGAATACGTCGGTAAGCCGTACGGCCAGAAAGTGGTGCCTATTGATCAGAGGTAAGATATTGTTCATTTGAACAAAATCACTGACGGGCTAAAGGTGCGCTATGAAGCACCCGTCGCCTCAGCCAGTTCTCCTTTCTCCCACGCTAAGCAATCTCGTTCGCATCCACCGCGCCAATACCGCTCACAATCGCGACTTGCTTCAATCTCGAGGTGGTCAATCCGGCCAAACTGAATTGGGGCTTAAATCCGTAAGCAGTGCTCGACGATTGTGTGGTGGAAAATTCCACGCGAGAGGTTGATGTTCAGCGAGTCAGCGCTTCAAGGGCAGGGTTTTAAAATATTCTCGTTTCAAAGTTTTAGGATAGACAAGCGGGTGTGCCCTCGCTTCAATCTTTAGTCTTTATCCCAGCCATTACCTTTCCTGCAGCCATGTTTACATTGAAGTGTCGGCGACCGAATTTCCAGTTAGCCTCCATCCTTCTGGCCGCGCTTTTTGCCCTGTCTTCTGAACTGATGGCGCAATATGGAGCATCTCCGTCTCAGACTGGGATGTTCTTTGACGATTTCAGGTCCAGGCAGCAAAAGAGCGGTGCCTCGACCAGTGCAGGAACCCGCGATGGTGACGTCTCCTATGATTATGAAAGCGGCGTCTATCGCGATAATCAGGAACCGGCCATGGGGCAGCGTTCTCCGGATTTTGAAACAGCTCGTGAGATCAGCAGGCCTTCCGTGCGCAGTGGCAGCAATGCATTCGCAGCTCGCAGCGTGGGCGATTACACCAATTATTCGGGGCAATACACCAGTCCCACGGGTTTCTTTGCGCCAACCTACACGTCTGATCCTTTTTTGAATGGACGTCGAAATCTGAAGCTCGGACCGGTCAATGTTGGCTTTGGATTCTTCCAGGGCTTTGAATACAACGACAACATCAACAGGTCCAGCACGGATCCAATGAGCGATGTGATCAGCACCTCGATGTTGAGCATTGATGCCAACTATCAGATCACGCAAAACAACCGCCTGTCTTTGAGCACTGCCATTGGGTTTGACCGCTATCTCGACAACAGCGAACTCGCACCTTATGGCAGCAGTGGGTTTGTCCTCAACGTTCTTCCAGGAAGCACAATCGCATTCGATATCAAGGCAGGCCCTGTTTATCTGACGATCTACAACCGCTTCTCTGTCCGGCCGGCCACGCGCAACGACTTTGCCCTCTCGCAGAATCAGTTGTTCGGAGTTTTCCAAAATGATTCAGGCCTTGCTGCCAACTGGCGCATCAATTCCGACTGGACGCTGGCCATGAATTACATGCACTCGTTCACAGAAGCTTTGTCAGAAAGCCGTGCAGGTAGTGGCTCTCGCGGCACTTTCGATGAGTTCAACCGCATCACCGACTCCATTCACGGAACTCTGACCTACAGCCCGAATGGTACCTGGACTGCAGGGATTGAGGGGGGGACGACCTTTGTTGACTATGAGAGCGAGTTCAACTCGGATGGTGTTCTGAACAATGTTGGCGCCTTCGTGGTGCTGCCCATTGGCAAAACCACCTATCTGAGAGCTGCTGCTGGCGTGCAGGTCTTTGAATTCGATGAGCAGGATCCTCCTGGCATCCTTGTCCCGCTTGGAGGTGGTGCCCCTACGGCCAACGAAATTCGTACCAACACGGGTGACAACAGTGACCTCAACGACTTCTACTACTCACTCACTCTCAGCAACCGGCTCAATGCCCGAATTTCTCACGCCCTTTCTCTTGGTCATGAGTCTTCCTTGAACCTCACCTCCAACTACATCACGGCTGATTATGCCAACTATGGTGTTGCCATCGTTGCCTGGAGGGGAAGCCGGATCAGCATCAGTGGCTACGTTGAAGACGCTCAGGCTTCGGGAGGGGATTTTGCCCAGGACTTCTTCCAATATGGCGGTGACATCTATATCTCACATCGCCTGACCTCGAGAGTGCAGGTGGGGGCAGGATACCACTATGGTTACACCGAATCAGACCCTCAGGGTGCGGCTGCATCTGCTGCATTCCAGAGTGAGTTCAATCAGCATGCCATCAATCTGGACCTGAGCTATGCGCTTTCTCCCAAGGCGACCCTGACTCTTGGCTATCGTTATTACACGACCGACGTTCGCAATGGCGGTGAGTTCGACTTTAATCAAAACCGGGTTGTCTTCGGCTTTAATTACAATTTCTGAACCCTTCGATCAGACGCGTTTTGTCTAGATTGCCCGTTTGTGGCGGGAGCGAACAGAGGTCTGAAACCTGCCATCTTCTCATGAACAAAACTCGATTTGCCCTGTTTTTCACGTTTGCCCTCTGCGCTAGTTCGGTCCGGGCTCAAGATCCAGGTGTTCGTGAATATGAAGAGCGGAGGTTTGCTCCCTCAGCGCAGGCTCCTGCCAGTGGCGGGGATGTCGTGAAATCAGCCGCAGTGCTGAATTCGATGGAGGTTCTGGATGACAACCAGCCCATTGAGCCTGGAGATGTCATCTCGATGCGGGTGGTTGAAGATCGCCGGGAGCCGTTGCAGCTTCGAGTTGGTGCGACTGGCGAGGTCAATGCACCGCACATTGGTCTGGTGAAGGCCGCAGGGCGCACCTGCAAGCAACTGGCGTTCGAGGTGAAGAGGCGTCTGGAGTTGAATTATTACAACAGCGCCACTGTCATTGTGGCCATCGACCTTAAGCGCATCGACAACCCCAATCAGATGCGCCTGGGTTCTCAGGACGTTCATTTCTTCACGGTTTACGGGCAGGTGCTGAGGCAGGGGAAGTATGAGCTGCCAACTGATGAGGACATCACCATCAGCCAGGCCATCCTCAGGGCAGGGGGGCTGGCGCAGTTTGCCAACCCTCAGAAAGTGAAGCTGGTACGCAAGACTCCTCAGGGCAACAAGACCGTGCTCGTAAACCTCGATCAAATCATGAAGCTCGGAAATCTTGAGTATGACATCTTTGTCCGCGAGAACGACGTGATCATTGTGGACGAGAAAAAGGTGAATTTCTGATCCTGAAAAAGCCTTTCAACCCTCAGCCTCATGAAGCTCCGGGGAGCCCAGGCAGCCCAGGCAGCCCGAAATTGTCGTGCAATGTGATTCATGATGAGGCACAATGGCAGCCCTCTGCGGCATCAGAGAGTTTACAGCTGATTTGTGGCTGATTGATGAGGCCCAGATTCCCGCCACCATGGAAAACACCTTACTGCTACCTCCGCCCGTCTCAAACCAGTCGGCCACTCTGAGCCGTATCCATGAGACCTCGGCCAAGTTTCAGCGCTACAAGATCCTCCTGCGTCGTCGCTGGTGGTTCCTCCTTTTGACGGCGAGCATTGGTGTCTGCGTTCAGGCTTTGAGGATCACCGGTCAGCCCGAAACCTACACGAGCCTGGCCAAGTTGGTCGCGGGTGGGCGTATTGTGGCCAACGACGGCGCGGTGAACTGGCAGGAACAGCTGACCGACTTTTACGGGACCATCATAGAGACCCTGGAGAGTGCTGAAATGAAGAAGCGGGCCATGGCCCGTGTCCATGCGCTGCATCCAGACCTGAAGGACTCGAATGTGGACATCCGCGTGGCGCAGACCAAAGGCTCGGCGATTTTCAATGTCTTTGCCATCGGTTCTGAGCCCAAGTTCACCAAGATCTTCCTGGATGCTCTGCTGGACGAATTCATCGCTTTTCGCCAGCAGATCCGTGAGCAGGGACTGGAGCGTGCCCTGAACACCTTCACTGAAACCGTGGTGAAGAAGAGCAAGGAGTTGCAGGAAAGAACCGAAAAACTGGAGGCCTTTCGCAAGGCGAACGACACGATTCAGCTTAGTGGCAATCACAACGAGGCGGCGGCGTTTTTGATCAATCTCAAGGCGAAGCGCGAGTCCCTGAGTGGCGAGCTTCGCGACCTCCAGGTCGCCCTTCAGGATGTGGATGCAGCCATGCTGGACCGTGAGCGTTCCACTGTCAGTGCTGCGGGTGCCTCTGCTGCGCCTGGGGCACCGACCGCACCTGCTGGCAGCCCTGGAGATGTGGCTGCTCTGCCGAAGGCATCGGGCACAGTGGACAGCTCAACGGCGGCAAGCCTGGGGATGACCTCCAATGAGCGTGACTACCTCGAAACCAAAAAGGAGATCATGAAATTGCAGAACGAGCGGGCCAAGATGCTCCGCAACTTCAAGCCAGGACATCCGGACATTGTGGTGCTGGATGAAAAGATCGACTCTGAGAAGCAATTGCTGACCAACTTTTCAGAAGAGATCGTCAAGGAGATGCGGAGTCGTGAGGCGACTCTCATCCGGCAGTTGAAGGTGCTGGATGAGCAGATCGCTGAAAAGCAGAAGGAGGCCCTGGAACTGGCAGCCAAGCTGGCTGAACACGAGCGCCTCGAGGAAGAGTTCAAGGCTTCCAAGCTGGCTCATGACAAGATGTTTGAAGATGTGCAGAAGCTGCAGGCAAATCAGCAGATCCAGACGGACTTTGTTGCCATTCAAGAGCGTGCCACGAACGCCTACAAGGATGTCCAGGACTGGGTGAAGCCCATGATCCTCGGCCTGATTGGCGGCCTCATCTTTGGTGTGTTGATCCTGGTGCTGTTCGACAGGCTCGACGACCGCATGAACTCCTTCTCGGAATTCCAGGGCCTGTTTCCTGCAGAGGCGGTGCTGGGTCAGATTCCAGAGCAGCGGCAGCGCGGCGATGTGGCGCTGCTGCGTCCCAATGACGACCGGCACCTGTATGCCGAGGCGTTCCGCAATGTCCGTTCTTCGATCCTGTTCAAAAACTGGCAGGGCAAGATGCCGAAGACCATCCTCGTCACGAGCGCCGTGCCCAACGAGGGCAAGACGACCGTCACCTCCAATCTCGCCATCACCATGGCGCTTGCCGGCGCACGAGTGCTGCTGGCTGACTGCGACCTCCGCCGAGGCGGTGTCAGCGAGCTTTTCAAGCTGCCTGTGACTCCGGGGCTCAGCGAAGTTCTCCGCGGGCGCATGCATTGGCGCGACGCTGTGCAAGAAACCGGAGTGAAAGGCCTGGACCTGCTCGCCAGGGGTGAGGTCTTCGACCAGACCTCTGAAGTGCTTCTCTCCAAGACCGCTCAGGAGATGCTCCGCGAGATGAGCGATGAATACGATTACGTCATCTTCGACAGCGCTCCGGTGCTGGTGGCTGACGACACGGCGAGTTTTGCCCCCAAGCTGGACACGGTGCTCTTCGTCGTCCGCCTCTCCTCCACCATGGCACGGTTGAGTGGCAAGGCGCTCAACCTGCTCTATGAGCGTCAGGTGAATGTCGGCGGTGTCATCCTCAACCGCTCCACGACCAACCTCAAAGAGTACACCTACTACAACTACGCCAGCTACTACTATGCGCCGGTGAAGAAGGGGGAACCTGGAGAGCCTGCCAAAGGCTGAGTGTCCGGGGCATCGGTTTTCGTGTCGAAGCCAGGAGGATCACATGCCAGCAGGCCTGATCTCGTTTGACGCGGCAGGAACCCTCATTTTTCCGGCGGTTCCTGTTGAAGTGACCTATTCGGCCTTCGCTGCAGCCCGTGGCCTCGATGTCGAGCCAGCGGCGCTCAAGGAATCACTTCGGAAGATCTGGCGCCAGACACCTCCGCCGTTCTTTCCCGAGGGGCAGAGGTCATCTGATGATGACAGGTCCTGGTGGCGGCAACTGGTGGCGCACGTCTTTGCAGACGCCCTGGGGAAGCCTGTGGAGCGTGAACTGCTCGATGGGCTCTTCAGCGTGCTTTATGACCACTATGCCGAGGCGGAGGCCTGGTCGGTTTTTCCCGATGTGGTACCCGCCCTCGATCTTCTGGGCGAGGATTACATTCTTTGTGTCCTCTCGAACTTCGATCGCAGGCTCTGCTCGATCCTTCGCGGGCATGATCTGCTCGGAAGGTTTCGATCGGTCGTCCTTTCCAGCGAGGTCGGTGTGGCCAAGCCGCATCGGCGCATGTTCGATGAAGTGCAGAGCAGGTTCGCCGTGGCTCCAGAGCGCTGCCTGCATGTGGGAGATGAGCCGGTGAATGATGTTGAAGGAGCCCAAAACGCTGGCTGGGCTGCATGGCACGTCATGCGGCCTGCCGCCGACCTTCAGACCATGGCGCAAAAAGTCAGAGAAGGAGCATTTTCAGGCTTGCAGCATCGATGATCGTGAGTAGCTAACCACCCCCATCCGCGCGGGTAGCTCAGCGGTAGAGCAGTTGGCTTTTAACCAATTGGCCGAGGGTTCGATCCCCTCCCCGCGTACCACCTTGTCGGATGTGTGTCATGCCCAGGTAGCTCAGTGGTAGAGCAGTTGGCTCTTAACCAATTGGTCGTGGGTTCGAATCCCTCCCTGGGCACCACTCCGAAAGGAGTGGTGCGTGAATGATGGAATGCCTCCCGGCTGGCGCCGAGCATTAAGGCTCCGTGTGTTTTGTTAAGCAGAGGTAAACCGGCTGGGCAGCCCGAGGTCAGAGCGCATCATGCGTGGTGACAACCCGCTCCCCACGATGAAAAAGACCCTCCTGCTGCTCATCCTCCTGGCTCCGGCTCCCGGAGCCTTCGCTCAAGACGGCGTGCTGGATTTGACGAAGCTGGCAAACTACGCCGCCCAGCCTGTGCCGGCCTACATCCTGCGTGACAACACCCCCGCAGGGCCGACTCCGCCGGCCAATCCGATCACCAACATCGGGGCCACCCTCGGCCGCGTCTTATTCTACGACAAGCGCCTCTCCCGCAACAGCACCATCTCCTGCGCCTCCTGCCACCAGCAGTCACGCGCCTTCGGAGACACCGCGACCGCCAGCACCGGCGTCGCGGGCACGACCGGGCGCCATTCCATGCGCCTCATCAACAGCCGTTTCTCGGCCGAGCGCCGCTTCTTCTGGGATGAGCGTGCCAACTCCCTGGAAAACCAGACCACCCGCCCCATCCAGGACCATGTCGAGATGGGCTTCTCCGGCACCGAGGGCGATCCTGGCTTCACGGACCTCGTCGCACGCCTCTCCGCCCTGGAAGAATACCGCGTCCTGTTCACCGCCGTGTATGGCGATCCCACCATCAGCGAACCCCGGGTGCAGCGTGCCCTGGCGCAGTTCGTCCGTAGCATCCAGTCCTTCGATTCCAAGTACGACACCGGCCGCGCCCAGGTGGCGAACAACAACGATCCCTTCCCCAACTTCACCGCCCAGGAAAACAATGGGAAGCAGCTCTTCGCCACCCCGCCCAACCAGGGCGGCGCAGGCTGCGCAGGCTGCCACCGCCCGCCCGAGTTCGACATTGACCCCAACAGCCTCAACAACGGCAGCATCGGCAGCTTCACCGTCGGCGTCACCGACCTCACCAACACCCGCTCTCCCAGCCTGCGCGACCTCGTCGGTCCCGGCGGTCAGTCCAATGGACCCTTCATGCACGATGGCAGCCGCGCCACGCTGGCCGATGTCATCGCCCACTACATCGCCCCTCCGGCCAATGCCAGCATTGACCCCCGCCTGACCCGCCCGCCGCTGAACCTCAACGCCCAGCAGCGCGGCGACCTCGTCGCCTTCCTGCGCACCCTCACCGGCAGCGCTGTTTACACCGACCCCAAATGGTCCAGCCCCTTCAATGCCGCAGGCCAGCTCACCCTTGTCATCCTGCCCGCCGTGGCCACCGACCTGCAGAGCAGCGGCAGCGGCACCGCCACCCTCACCTCCAAGGGCGTGCCCGGCCTCACCTACATCGTTGAATCCTCCTCCAACCTCAGCGTGTGGACGCCGGTGGCCACCCTCAATGCCGCCGCCGATGGCAGCCTGCAGCATCCCCTCAGCACCACCTCAGCCACGCCGGTCTTCTACCGTTTCACCTACACTCCGCCGGGCGCCTGAGGCTCAGACCAGGCGGCCCGTCACATACTGCTCCGTCAGCTTTTCCCGCGGATTGCCAAAGATGTTCATCGTCTCATCGCATTCGATGAGCTTCCCCCGGTAGAAAAAGGCCGTCTTGTCCGCGATCCGCTTCGCCTGCTCCATGTTGTGCGTCACGATCACAAACGTGAACTGCCCCCGGAGCTGCGCGATCAGGTCCTCGATGCGCGCCGTGGCGATCGGGTCCAGCGCCGCACAGGGCTCATCCATCAGCAGGATGCGCGGCTCCAGCGCCACCGCACGGGCGATGCACAGCCGCTGCTGCTGGCCGCCGCTCAGCCCCGTCGCCGGCTCATGCAGCCGGTCCTTCACCTCATCCCACAGCGCCGCCAGCCGCAGGCTGCGCTCCGCAGCCTCCTCCAGCTTCGTCTTGTCCGTCATGCCCGCCACCCGCAGGCCATACACCGCGTTTTCAAAAATGCTGCGGGGGAAGGGGTTGTACTTCTGGAACACCATCCCGATGTTCTGCCGCAGGCTGATCACATCCACCTCCGGCGAATAGATGTCCACGCCGTCCACCAGGATCCGGCCGCTCACCACCCGGGCGATGTCCACCAGGTCGTTGATGCGGTTGATCGAGCGCAGCAGCGTGCTCTTGCCGCAGCCAGAGGGGCCGATCAGCGCCGTGATGTCCTCCCGGTGCAGGTTCAAGTCGATGTCAAAAAGCACCTGATGGTCGCCATAGGCATAGTTGAACTTCTCCACCTGGATGAAGCAGGCGTCACTGGGGGAAGGCGCAGGGGAAACGGACATGAACGAAGGCCCGGAAGGAGCACAAAACACCGCGCCCTACCAAGTCCGAATTCACGCATTTGCAGCCTTTTCCCGCCGCGCTGCCTCATGAGGCCATCCTCAACGATCGTCACCACCCGCATGAAGCCAAATGTCTGCTGGTCATGCCTAGGCTCGGCGTGTGCAGGCTGTTTCCCGGATGGCGCGGGGTGTTCCCTGTGCGGCGCGGGGTCCATCCCGGATGCGGTGGGATCAATCCCGGACGCGGCGGGGTGTTCCATGAACCCAATGGGGGCGCACCCCGAACGAAAAGGTATGGCCCCCGGACGCGGCGGGGTCCTCCATGAACAAAATGGGGGCGTTCCCCGGGCGAAATGGTATGAACCCCGAGCCCGCCGGGGTCTTCCTTCTGCCAGAGGGTAGCCACCCCGGACCGCGCGGGGTGTTCGCTGGAGCGTCCGGGTTCCATCCCATCAGAAATGGGGAAGCCCCCCAAACGCTTGGAACTTCCCTTCTCAGGCTCATTTTCGGAGTTCCGAGCTAGGGCAGCCCTCCCTCCTTCTGGAATCTCGCTGCGCAGACCCCAATCTCATTCACAGCAAGCTGGCGGTGCTTGCTGCAGGAGCTTAGCTGAAGGTGCCGCGGAGGTAGCTTTCGGTGAGTTTCTCCTTTGGACGGTCAAACATGCGTTCGGTTTCACCGAACTCGATGAGCTTGCCGAGGTGCAGGAAGGCGGTGAAGTCGCTGACGCGGACGGCCTGCTGCATGTTGTGCGTGACGATGATGACGGTGTAGTCGCGCGCGAGCTGGTGGATGAGCTCCTCGATCTTGAGGGTGGCGATGGGGTCGAGGGCGGAGCAGGGCTCGTCCATCAGCAGCACGTCCGGCTGGGTGGCGATGGCACGGGCGATGCACAGGCGCTGCTGCTGGCCGCCGCTGAGGCCCAGGGCATGGGCGTGGAGGCGGTCTTTCAGCTCATCCCAGAGGGCGGCCTGCTTCAGGGCGCGCTCGACGGCTTCGTTGAGGATCTCGGTGTCCTTTTCACCATGCACGCGGAGGCCGTAGGCCACGTTTTCGTAGATGGTCTTGGGGAAGGGATTGCTCTTCTGGAAGACCATGCCGACCTGCTTGCGGAGCTGGGTGAGATCGACATCGGCATCGTGGATGTTCTTGCCTTTGACGAGGATCCCGCCCTTCACGACGCGGGCGCTCGCCACGCGGTCATTCATGCGGTTGATGCAGCGCAGCAGGGTGCTTTTGCCGCAGCCGGAGGGCCCGATGAGGGCGGTGACACGCTTTTCCTCGACGGTGAGGTTGATGCCGTGCAGGGCGGTCTTGCTGCCGTAGGCGAAGTCCATGTCTTTGACCTCGACGATGGGCGGCTGGGCTGGAGAAGGGGAAGACACGGAGACTTGAAGAAGGGAGGACGCAGAGACTACCACTTGTATTTGCCGCGCAGGCGGCGGCGCATCCAGATGGAGGTGGCGGCGAGGCTGGCGACCAGCACGAGAAAGACGAAGACGCTGCCATACTGTGCGCGCTCGGAGTATTCGTTGTGCGGAATGCGGGCGGCGAGCGTGTAGATGTGGTAAGGCAGGGCCTGGACGGATTCGGTGAAGATGCCGAGGAAGCGCTCGACGTTCTGTTCCCAGTGCGCGAACAGGCCTGCATCGGCGGGCAGGGGAGCGAGGTCCTTCTGCCAGGGCAGCTTGTCTTTGAAGGCAAGCGCGGCGGTGAACATGATGGGCGCCGTTTCACCGGCGGCGCGGGCGATGCCGAGGATGCTGCTGGTGAGGATGCCTGGTGTGGCGAAGGGCAGCACGGCGCGCCAGATGGTCTGCCAGCGGGTGGCACCGAGGGCCATGCTGGTCTCGCGGAAGCCCTGCGGCACGGCCTGCAGGCACTGCTCGCTGGCGGTGATGATCACGGGAAGAATGACGAAGGCGAGGGTGAAGCCGCCGCTGAGCACGCAGGTGTCCCAGCCCTGGAAGCTGAGCGTGGTGAAGCCGAGCGGGATGGCGAGCAGGCTGCGCTCGTGTGGAGCATCGGTGAGCACGGGTGCGGTCAAGACGAAGGCTCCGAGGCCGAAAAGGCCGAACACCACGGAGGGTACGCCAGCGAGGTTCAGGATGGCCAGGCGGATCATCTCCACGCGCTTGCCCTTGCTGGCATACTCGCTGAGGTAGATGGCGCTGGCCACGCCGAGGAAGAGCGCCACACCGACGCTGACGATGACCAGCAGCGCAGTGCCGACGATCGGGCCCAGAATGCCACCGCCGGAGTAGGAGATGGTCTTCTCTTCGCGGAAGTTGTCGCCGAGCTGCTTCTTGATGGTGTCCGCGCCGTTCACATCGGTCTCGATGGCGTGCCCCTGCTTGTCGTAAATCACGTGCAGCGTGCCCGGCAGCTCGGTGAGGAACTTCACGTTCACAAACGGGAACTCGCTGCGGAAGGTGATGGGCGCGCCCTTGATGAAGATGTGGGCCACGATGCTCACCGTGACGGCGACGATCAGCATGGTGCTGAGCCGCAGAAACCAGCGCACGGCGGTCTCGCGGCGCTGGGCGGAGGACTGGTCTCCGGCGAAGGGATTGGAGTTCAGATCGCTCATGCTTTCGGAAGTTCAAAGCGGCGCACCACAGCCCGGGCGCAGGCGTTCACGGCGAGGGAGATCACGAACAG
>CALDGV010000534.1 GCA_937941745.1 uncultured Prosthecobacter sp.
GCGTGGTGCACGAAGGCCTCACGCCGGAGCAGGGCTTCGCGATGTTCAACGACCTCAAGGGCAAGTAAGCCCCTGGTCTCCTGCGGAGAACGTCGGCAATTGCCCTGCGTTCTCCGCAGCTTTTGACCGCTCATTCCAACCTTCACCCTTTTGCTTTCCATGGAACTTACCCCCAACCAAGTCCGCCTCATGATGATGCAGGTGGCGGATGCCATCATTGAAGCTGAACCCATGCTTTCTCAGGCTGACCGCGATCTTGGCGATGGCGATCACGGCCTGGGCATGAAGCGTGGCATGGAGGCCGTGAAGGCCCAGCTGGGGGCGCTCGATCCCACCACGGCTGAGCAGGTTCTCGTCACCACCGGCACGGCCATGATGACCAGCATGGGAGGTGCCTCGGGAGCGATCTTTGGCACGCTTTTCCGCTCCGGCGGCAAGGCTCTGACCGCTGCCGGCCGCTTTGATGCTGCCAGCCTTCCGCTCTTTTTGGAGACGGCCGTGGAGGCCATCATGAAGCGTGGTGGGGCCAAGCCCGGTGACAAGACGATGATTGATGCCCTCGCTCCTGCGGCCGCCAAGGCCAGGGAAGTCGCCTCGCTGGACCTTCCGCAGGCGCTGGTCGCCATCGCCGAAGCGGCGGAGGCTGGCAAGGAGGCCAGCAAGGCCATGATCGCTCAATTCGGCCGCGCCAAGACCCTTGGTGAGGCCTGCCTCGGATTTCCAGACGCCGGCGCTCTCTCCGTGACGGTGATCTTGAACGCCATGCGGGATTATGTGAGTTGTCAGGCCTGACAACCCACCTTCCCGCCGAATGAGACACCTGCTCTGCCTGTTCCTGCTCGCCGGTTTCACGGTGTCCGGCATGGGGGCGGAGCCTGGCAGGGCAGGTGTGTCAGAGCCTGAGGCCAGGCGGCCCTCGGCCCGAATCCAGGTGGCGGTGAAGAGCCTGACTCCCAGCCAGCGCACCCGCCTGCTGGATTTGATCAATCACGGCAGCGAAGAAGCTTTGCTGACCCTGCCACGGGTGGGGGAAACGCGGGCTGCCGCCCTCAAAAAAGCCCGTCCGATCCTCGACCTGCTGGATCTGCTCAAGGTCCCCGGCATCGGCGAGCAGACCGTGATCGATTTCGTGAACCACGCCCGGGCCCGGTTCCCGGCCCGAACCACCTAGGAGGCGGCGAAACCATCCCATGGCTGAACAGGCCGTCTTCTGGCCTTGGATTGCCTTTGGACAGCGGCCGCAAAGCTGCCAAACCGCGAGAAAAGGCCTGAGCGGGCGCGTTCTTTGCTTTCATGCGCCGCGCCCTGCTTCTGCTCGCCTTCTGCTCCGTTCTGCATGGTCAGGATCTGGAGCGCATTTTTGAGGAGGGAAACATCGGGCCGCTGCGGCAGTATCTGGCCGCCGGGGAGTATGAGGACGTGGCGCTGATCTGTGAGCGCATCATCCAGCGTGGCATGAAGTCGCCCGACTGGCGCGTGATGCGCCTCCAGGCGCTGATGGCTCTCGGTGAGGATGAAAAGGCGCGGGATGAGGCCCAGCTCGCGGTGAAGACCTTCCCAGGGAACCTCGAGCTGCTGATGCTGCAGCATGAAAATGCCCGCCGCACCGGCCGGAAGGACATCATGGAGGCGGTGCTGAAGGAGGTGAACGCCGTGGCCAAGGCTGGATCGCCCAAGGACCGTACTGCGGCGGACTGGGTGGCGCTGGGCCGGGCGGCTCTGGCCCTGGGGGCGGATGCCAAGAAGGTGATCAGCCAGTATTTCCAGGCAGCGCAAAAGAAGGATCCCAAGCACGAAGCGGCCTATCTGGCGGAGGGGCATCTGGCGCTGGAGAAGGATGACGCCGCACGGGCTGCGGAGGTCTTCCGCGCCGGGCTGAAGGCCTGCGGGGAGAGTGCCGACCTGCGCGTGGGCCTGGCCCTGGCCTATGCCAACGGAGATGGCGAAAAGTCGCTGGAAAGCCTGAAGCGTGCCCTGGAGATGAACCCCAACCACGCCGAGGCGCTGCTGAACCAGGCGGAGTCCCTCATTCGGGCGGAGAAGTTCCTGGATGCCGCCGGGCTGGTGCAGAAGGTGCTGGATGTGTGCGGCAACCATCCGCAGGCCTGGGCCCTGCTGGCCGCGATCTCCCACCTCAGTGCGGCGGACAAGGCCCGCTTTGAATCCTCCCGCGCCAACGGTCTGAAACGCTGGGACAAGAACCCTGAAGTGGACCACACGATCGGCCGCGTGCTGTCGCGCGCCTACCGCTTCGCCGAGGGGGCAGGGCATCAGCGGCAGGCGCTGGAGTTCGACCCCGGCTACATGCCGGCAAGGGTGGCCCTGACGCAGGACCTGCTGCGCCTGGGCGAGGAGGCGGAAGCCTGGAAGCTGGCCGCCGAAATCCGCTCCCAGGACGGCTACAACGTCCAGGCCTTCAACATCGGCCAGCTGGAGAAGCAGATGGCGGGCTTCACCACGAAGACCTTTGACGACTTCATCCTCAAGATGCCGAAGCGTGACTGGCCGGTGTATGGCGAGGAGGCGCTGGCGCTGCTGCGCGAAGCCAAAAGCGTGCTCACGGCCAAATACGGCCTCGATCTGAAGCGTCCGGTGATCGTGGAGTTCTTTGGCCAGCAGCAGGACTTCGCCATCCGCACCTTCGGCAGCCTGGGCGGCCAGGGGTTGCTGGGCGTGTGCTTTGGCACCGTCATCACGATGAACAGCCCCGGCAGCCTGGCCCACGGCAGGAACAACTGGCAGAGCACGCTCTGGCATGAGTTCTGCCACGTGGTGACGCTGAGCCTCACGCAGAACAAGATGCCACGCTGGCTGAGCGAGGGCATCAGCGTGCATGAGGAGAGCCAGCGCCATCCCGTCTGGGGCATGCCCATGGATGCCAAGTTTCGCCGCATGATCCTGGAGGACGAGGCGATGAAGCCCATCAGCCAGCTCAGCAGCGCCTTCCTGAACGCCGAAAGCGAAGACCACCTCATGTTCGCCTACTTTCAGTCCGCGCAGGTCGTCGGCTGGCTGCTGGAGAGGTTTGGCGCGGGCAAGTTTCAGGCCATCCTGAAGGATCTCGCAGATGGCAAGCGCATCAACGATGCCATTGCCGGCAACACCGAGCCGATGGAGAAACTGGAGCCCGCCTTTGAAAAGCATCTGAAGGCCAAGGCGGCCGCCTTTGGCAGCCAGGCCGACTGGAAAAAGCCCGGTCCAGAGGAGGTGAATCCGCTGGATCCTGCCTCGGTGGCGGACTTTGCCAAGGCGCACCCGAACAACCTCTGGGCGCTGCACCGCCAGATCGAGGCGCTGAGCGAGGCGGAGGAGTGGCCTGAGGTCCTGTCGCTGGCGGAGCGGCTGATCGCCCTGGTGCCTGAAGACTTCAGCCCTGAGGGCGGCCACCAGCTCAAGGCCAGGGTGCTGCGTGAATTGAAGCGAGATGACGAGGAGACCGCCGTGCTGCGTCAGATCGCCGCGCACGAGCCCAGCGCCATGCCCATCTTCCTGCGCCTGATCGAGCTAGACACGAAAAGGCAGGCCTGGCCGGAGGTGCGGGAGAACGCAGCGCGCGCCCTGGCCCTGAACCCCTTCCTTCGCACGCCACAGCAGGCCATGGCCGAAAGCAGCGAGGCAATGGGGAACCCTCCTGCCGCCATCGCCGCCTGGCAGCGCGTGCTCCTGCTGGACCCCGATGGCGCGGCCATGACCCACTACCGGCTGGCTGGCCTGCTTCGTGAAACCGATGCCGCCAAGGCCAAGCAGCATCTTCTCGACTGCCTCGCCCTCGCCCCCCGCTTCCGTGAAGGCCTGGCAATGCTGAAAAACTGGCCATGAAGGTGGTGGATCCTGATCAACGAATCCCTCATTCCATGACGAAAGGCAGCTGGAGGCGGCTTGTCGCCACTGATGCGATGGGCAATCCAGTCAAACTCCCCGCAGGCACCACGGCATGGTGCATTCTGGAAAGGCAGACCTGGGTGATTTCGAACCCGCCGGCGAATGCTCCGAGCAGGACGGAAATCGTGCAGGTGAAGACCATCACGATTGCTCCAGGCGAATCCACGAGCGAAGACATCATCGATACCGACCACTACATGGAAACCGCAGCTTTCAACACGGAGGTCAGACTTCTGGCGCGCCTCCTCCCGATGGAGTTAGCGCCTGAAGTGCTCGCTGTGAACACCAATTTTGACGAGGGTGATGTCGATGATGAAACGCAATACGCGAAGCCTGATTGCGAAAACGGCACACTGAAAGCAGCACGCGATCATCTCGATGGAAAATGGGAAGAAGGCGACATCGTCACTGAAAACCTGCACCAAGGGTTCATCGGCTTGCGACCTGGAACCCTGCCTTACACCGAAACAGCAGGTGCGGTCGTGAAGATCAAGAAGCTCGACAAGAACGACCCTGAAACCAACCGCAAGCAGTCGGGTCATGTCCGCCTCTATGCTGTTTGGGGATCGGAGGGCAACGAGTCTGAGATGAAGATCGAGCTTTATGACAAGGATAGCCTTGTCGCCAATGACATCGGCCCGCAGCTCTATCACCAGAACCCAAACACACCGGTCACATTCTACTTGGAAGGCGTCGAACCGGGCAAGATCACGCTGGAGTTCAGCTATCAGAAAGGTTCCACCAGTTTCAAGCATGAGCAGGAGTTCCTTGTCGCCACACATCAGACGAAGGACAAGTGGCTCAAGGAAATCCGCTACCAGCTGCTTTTGCAGACGAATGGAGCTGTGGACATGGATCACTACCTACCAAACAACGGCGGCTGGAGGCCGCGCCCAGACCCAGCATCGGGGGCGAGTTCCTTTGTCTGGCATAAAGACCGTGTTCGGGCGATCTACGACTACTACGGCCAGCTCTTTGAGCAGAAGCCTGAGAAGCTCGACTGGATGGGTGCAGCAAGGATGGTGGGCGGCGCGGTTTATGGGGGGCTTTGCGACCTCCAGGCTTCAACCCCTTCGTTCAGCGTGATGGATGAGCTGATGGGAGGGCAAATCCTCATCTACCGTGACTTGGCTTGGCAACACCGCGCCTATGTCGCTAGCGGGATCTGGGCTTTGGAGTGGGTGGCCGAGCACGATTCTGGATCAGTCAATGGTATTGGGGGACAGGATGCCTGCGAAATCGAGGTCTGGAAGAACTTTGACTCAGCAGTCCACAACAATAGCTGGTCAGGTATTAAAACCGCATCAAGGCGTCTTGTTCGCCGTGAACAAGAAGAAGTCATTGCTCCGATGTGGTCGGATATCATGAGCACAGCTTCTGGGTTCGCCACCATTGCATCAGGTGAGGCCAAGAATCCCGTTGATCCTGCCTCTCCAACATTCCACCAAGTCGTGCCCGGAGGAAGCGTTGCAAACTACCCTGACCGAAGCCGCTTTTCTTTCGGGTGGGCCAACAGTCCCAAGGGAGTGTTTTCAGTGTGGTGGGGTGAAACTGAAAGCAGCGGCACTCCAGCGGCATTTTATGGGGCATCAGAACGTCTCGGCTTAGTTCGCATTCCTCTGCGCACACGAGCAGCATTATTCGCTCAATTCGGAACCATTTATTGATCACGTTTATGCTGCGGCTCCTGATCGTCCTCTTCTGCGTTATCACGTCAGTCACTCATGCGGCTGAGGCGGTGCTTGTTGATCTTAACAAGCCTGATACGTATCGTTCATTGTTTGATGCGGGTCTTCGTCCAAGAAAGGCATTTCGTGAAAGCATAGATGGTCTGCTGGAAATCAGGCCATCCAAAGAAGTAGCCTTTCGGATTGGCGAAAAGCAGATTCCAGCCGTCAAAGCCATTTGGTCATTTGATGTTGCTAACAACGAACAGATTAACGTCATCCGTGGGGTTGTGGACGATGCTTGGACAAAGGCCGAGGCGTTTGAAAAGACGCGGGAACTTGAGTCTGCCTTAGGAGGTGATGTGACACGGCTCAAGCAGTGGATCGATTCCTATCCAAGCCCGTCAGAAAGTGGAGACTTGTGGGGACGAAGGTGGCGTAGTGAAGATGGCACCCGAAGCGTTAAGTATTACTTCCGCCACTCCATGCAGGATGCCCGTCCCTTGACGATCTCGATCTCGATCGAGTTGCACTGGCCGGGCAGAAAGCGTGGCTTTCGTGAAACCCCACTCAAGCCACCCGCCGGATACGAACATGTGGACATCAGCTTTGATGAGACCTACGGCGGAACGGCTGACACGCCTTTACCACCAGAGCCAAAAGCAACTGCCGCGCCCACCGGTCCACGTTCGCCATCTGAGGTCAGGGAGAAGGCTATCGAGCAACCCAATGGCCCGTCAGCCTCATCAACGCCGTGGAGCATCATTGTTGTCTTGATCTTGGCGGCGCTAGGTCTGCTGTGGTTGTTGCTCAAGAAGTGGAAGTGATTCGCCTGCAACATGCAGCGAGCCAACACCAGCGCTTCGCAAAGCTCGCGGCTCCGCCCATTGCCCACCACCGACAAGCTCCG
>CALDGV010000535.1 GCA_937941745.1 uncultured Prosthecobacter sp.
CGCGATCGAAGGTGATCTTCGTCGTGAGATCCAGATCCACATGAAGCGCATCCTTGGCATCAACTCCTACCGCGCTCATCGTCATCCCCGTGGTCTGCCAGTTCGCGGCCAGCCCACCCACACCAACGCCCGCACTCGCAAAGGTCCGCGCAAGACCGTCGGTGCCCAGAAGGCCAAGTAATTCCAATTCACGTAACGATCCGTTCCCCTTACCATGGCTGAAGAAACGACCCCCATCGCACCTGTCGCAGCGGCTCCCGCTCCTGCAGTGCCTGCTACCCCCGCCGCCCCTGCCGCACCCGCAGACCAACGCGCCTCCACCAGTGGTGACAAGCAGGTTTCCCAGAGCGTCTGGCTCGAAATCGGTGGTGAAGCCGCCGAGCAGAAAGTCGTCAAGGCTAAGGGTTCCAAGAACGTCTCGGCTGGCATTGTTCATGTTTACGCCACGTTCAACAACACCATTGTCACCATCACTGACCGCAATGGCGGCGTGATCGGCTGGTCCACCTCCGGCAAGATGGGTTTCCGTGGTTCCCGCAAAGGCACCGCCTATGCCGCCCAGGTCGTGGCACAGGACGCCTGCCGTCAGGCCATGGGACATGGCCTCCGCGAGGCTGAAGTTCGTCTTCGTGGCCCAGGTTCGGGCCGTGAGTCCGCCGTGCGCGCCGTGCAGGCCCTCGGTGTCGAAGTCACCACCATCAAGGACGTGACCCCGGTGCCGCACAACGGCTGCCGTCCGCCCAAAGCCCGCCGCGTCTAATCTTTTTCAGCCTCTTTCTACTCACTCACTATGGCTCGCTACACTGGTCCCCGCGAAAAAATCAACCGCCGTTTCGGCATTGCTATTTTCGCCCCTTCCAAGGCTCTCGAAACCCGCAACTTCCCGCCCGGACAGCACGGTGCGCGCAACACCCGCCGCAAGACCTCGGAATACGGCACCGCCCTCGCTGAAAAGCAGAAGCTGCGTTTCCAATACGGCCTCATGGAGAAGCAGTTCCGCCGCTTCTTCGCCGAAGCTCAGCGCCGCAAGGGCGTGACAGGTGAAAACCTCCTTCAGATGCTCGAACTTCGCCTCGACAACGTCGTGTTCCGCATGGGCTTCGCCAACACTCGCTTCGCTTCCCGCCAGCTCGTTAGCCACCGCCACATCACCGTGAACGGCAAGGTCGTGAACATTGCCAGCTATCAGGTGAAGCCCGGCGACGTCGTCGCTGCCCGCAGCACCAGTCAGCGCAGCCAGCAGCTCATCGGTCGTTTCCTCGAAATGACCCAGGGCACCCCGGCTTCCGACTGGATGACCGTTGATCGCGACAAGATGAGCGGCGTTGTCAATCGCGTCCCCGTGCGTGAGGAGATCAACCCGATCGCCAACGAGCAGCTCGTCGTCGAACTCTACTCCCGCTAATCCTTCACGGATCAGCCTCAATCTTCAAAAGGGACGCTTTCGAGCGTCCCTTTTGCTTTCTAAGCGTTTCATCATTCATCATTCTGCATTCGTCATTCTCATGTCCCCCACCCGTCTCGAACTCATCGGCACCGAAGTCGCCATTCTCTGGAGTGATGGCTCGGAGCAGTACATTGCTATGGAAAAACTCCGCTCCGCCTCACCAAGCGCTGAAAACACCGGTGAACGCGATCTTTTGGGCAACAAGATCGGCGGCACCAACCAGAAAACCTTCCCTGGCGTCACGGTGAAGGACTGGCGCATGGTCGGCGGCTACGCCATTCAGTTCGACTTCAGCGATGGTCACAACACTGGCCTGTTCACGTTTGATTACCTGAAGGCGCTTGGCTGAGAGCGCCGACAGTGACTTTGGTCACGGCATTCTGACGAATGCGCCCACAGCGCACGCTATGCTCCCTGGCCAGGACAATAAAGACGTGAGCTGTACCAGTAGCTCTCTCTACACGGGATACTTCCACTCGCCGCGATACGCGCGGCTCAGCAACTTGCTCGCCTCGGCATCGCCGATGATCTCCTCCTTCTCCGCGTCCCACTGGATGCTGCGGCCGGCTTTGTAGCTGAGCATGCCGAGCATCGGCAGGCACGAGGAACGGTGGGCACTTTCGATGTCGGCGACGGGCTTTCTCTTTTTCTCGATGGCATCGATGAAGTCGGCCCACAGCAGGGCGATGTTGTGACCGTCGGGTTCTTGGAGCTGGTGGTTGCCGTGCTTTTCACCGTCCTTCGGATTCACCGGGTAGAAGGTCCAGCCGTCGCGCCAGCCGATGTGGAGCACGCCTTTCTCGCCGTAGAAGTAGCAGCCGATCTTGTGCTTCTCGTTGTTGTTGTCGGCGAATTTGCGGTGCTCCCAGGTGGCGGTGAACTGCTCGAACTCAAACGTGGCTTGCTGATGATCCGGCGCGTCGGTGGTCTGCTCGGTGTCATTGAGCACGGCGGGTCCGGCGATGTTTCTGCCGCCGGTGCAGAAAACTTTCTTTGGGCCTTTCTCACCGCTCCACAAAAGAATCTGGTCGAGCCAATGCACACCCCAGTCGCCCATGGTGCCGTTGGCGTAATCGAGGAAATGCCGCCAGCCGCCGGGATGCAGCTTGGTGTTGAA
>CALDGV010000536.1 GCA_937941745.1 uncultured Prosthecobacter sp.
GGATTTTGCCACGGCGACGGTTAAGGTCACCCATGATGTCACCCTGATAATCTTCAGGCGTGGAACACTCCACGGCCATGATGGGCTCGAGAAGGATGCACTTCGCTTTCTTGAGAGCGTCTTTCACCGCGAAGATACCAGCCATTTTGAAGGCGTTTTCGTTCGAGTCAACGTCGTGGCTGGAACCATCAACGAGGTCGATGTGCATGTCGATCACCGGATAGCCGGCAATGATGCCGTTGAGAGCTGCCTCGATACAACCTGCCTTGGCAGGGTTGATGAATTCCTTTGGAATGGTGCCGCCGACAACTTTGTTTTCCACCACGATGCCGGAGCCCTTCTCGCCAGGACGAACTTTGATGACGACGTGGCCATACTGACCACGGCCACCCGACTGCTTGACGAGCTTGCCTTCGCCGTCGGCTTCCTGAGTGAGAGTTTCACGGTAAGCAATCTGAGGCTTGCCGGTATTGGTTTCCACTTTGTGCTCGCGCTTGAGACGGTCGCAAAGGATTTCGAGGTGGAGCTCACCCATGCCAGCAATGATGGTCTGGCCAGTTTCCTCGTCTGTCTTGACGAAGAAAGTAGGATCCTCTTCAGAAAGGCGCTGGAGGGCATTGCCCATTTTTTCCTGGTCACCCTTCGTCTTCGGCTCAACAGCCATGGAGATAACAGGCTCAGGGAAAGTAGGAGGCTCAAGCTGAACTTCGAGGCTCTCATCACAGAATGTGTCGCCGGTGCGGACATCCTTCACACCCACAAGGGCTGCGATATCACCCGAGAAGCAGGTGTCGATGTCCTTGTGGACGTTAGCCTGGATCTGAATCAGACGACCCACACGTTCGGACTTGCGTGTGCGTGGGTTGTAGATGGTATCACCCTTGGAAACCTTGCCGGAATAGACTCGGAAGAAGACAAGGCGCCCAAATTTGTCAGACCAAAGCTTGAATCCAAGCGCGATGAACTTGCCATTGTCGTCGGGTTTTGCTTCGACGATTGTCTCAGGCTCATCCACCACTGTGCCTTTCTGAGGATCAATGTCGAGAGGCCCAGGAAGGTAATCGATGACGGCGTCAATCAGATACTGCACGCCCTTGTTCTTGAAGGCAGAACCGCCAGCCATCGGGATGATTTTATTCGAGATGACAGCACGACGAAGACCAGCTTTCAGATCTTTGGGGCCGATTGGCTGTTCTTCCAGGAACATCATGCCGAGCTCTTCATCAGCGCTGCAAACAGCATCAAGAAGCTCGTCATAAGCTTTCTTTGCCTTGGCCACTTCATCACCCTCAAGAGCACGAACTGTGTACTTGGAGCCAAATTTCTCGTCGTCGGAGTAAATGATGGCCTTCTGGTTCACCACATCAATCTGGCCGCAGAGATTGTCCTCAGCGCCAATAGGAATCAGAATGGGGTAAGCTGGGGCACCCAGCTTTTCACGAACATCAGCAACCACTCGCTCAAAGTTGGCCCCAGTGCGGTCCATCTTGTTCACGAACGCAATGCGAGGCACGCCATACTTCTCAGCCTGGCGGTAAACCGTCTCAGATTGAGGCTGAACGCCCGCAACACCGCAAAGCACGAAGATTGCACCATCCAGCACGCGAAGAGAACGCTCCACTTCGGCCGTGAAGTCCACGTGTCCTGGGGTGTCGATGATGTTAACGCGAATGTCTTCAAGCTCGCGAGTCTTGTAGATGCCCTCTTCTTTGAGCTGTTTCCATTTGGCGGTCACAGCAGCGGAGGTGATGGTGATGCCGCGCTCTTTTTCCTGCTCCATCCAGTCCGTCGTGGCGGCACCGTCATGCACCTCACCGATCTTGTGGATCATGCCGGTGTAGAAGAGGATACGCTCAGTCAGAGTCGTCTTGCCCGCGTCAATGTGGGCGCAGATCCCGATGTTACGGGTGCGCTCCAGAGGGAATTCGCGGTTGGGAGAGTTCGGATTGGACATGAGAACGAAAAGAAAGGGGGGGCTATTCGAAATGCGAAATTAGGAGAGACCGCGATTAGAAGCGGAAGTGCGCAAACGCACGGTTTGCCTGAGCCTGCTTATGGACGTCGTCACGTTTGCGAACAGAGGATCCCTGGCCCTGCGCAGCTTCCTTGAGCTCGTTGGCAAGAGCGCGGTGCATCGGCTGACCTTTGCGTCCGCGAGCGTAACCCACAATCCAGCGCATGGCGAGCGACTCGGAGCGGGCGGAAGAAACCTCCAGAGGAACCTGGTAAGTGGCACCACCCACGCGACGGGCTTTGACTTCCACCTTGGGCTTCGCATTTTCGATGGCGCGATTGAAGAGCTCAAGAGGATCCACAGTCTCGGTCTTCTCATTGAGAAGGTCGATCGCCGAATAGACGATGCTTTCAGCGACAGATTTCTTGCCGGAGAGCATGA
>CALDGV010000537.1 GCA_937941745.1 uncultured Prosthecobacter sp.
TCACCTGGCTGAAAAACCCGGAACCCGCCACCAGCAAGGGGCGGATTTACAAGAACGGCATTCCGGAGCACACTCTGACGCTGCGGGGCGGACGATACGGTCTGAACTCAGCAGGGCTGATCCTGGACTTTGCTGCAGCTCCCAGCAACGGGGTGGTTAAGTTGACCGGGGAAGGGCTGTCAGATGGAGTGCAGCAGGGATTTGAGCTGAGGGCTAAGAACCTCATCGGGTTGCCTGCAGGCGCACCTGTCAAAGTTGGCTTGAGTTCTGTGACCGGGCAGATCACAACAAGCTTCAGCATCCTCTCCGGTGGCAAAACCCTCCCAGTCTCAGGCATCGGACTGCTGGTGCCGCGCCTGAATCAGGGCCTGGGTCACATTCTCTTGCCGCAGGGGCCGCTCAGCACCGCCCCTATTCTGAGCGGCAGGCTCTTGATGGAGAAGCAAACGGGGCCATGATGCCGCACTATATCCATTCACCAGCTGATCCCGCACAACCCAAATCTCTTGCTCAATACCCTCGGCGAGGACAACTGGGGTTTTTACAAGGAGGCACTCGCCGGCATGCGCTCCGCCCAGCCTGAGTAGAGGGCAGGTGGGCAATAAGCAGGGAGCGACCTTCGTAGTGATGGATGTGCCAAGACTGTTTCATCCACCCTCCACGCCCTTTTCCCAGATCGCCCTGATGCTGGTGCTCGTGCATGGCGTGGCGTGGGCCACCCCGGCGAACAAGAAGGCGGCGGCGAACCATTTTGAGCATTTCCTGCCCGCGAAGCTCACGGACTGCACGCTCTGCCACCTGCCTTCGACGAATCATGCGCCGGAAAGCCTGGAAGAATTTCCGCACAACGCCTTCGGCAGGGAGCTAGCCGCGCTCGGAAAGAAATCACCGCTGCCTGAACGTCTGCAACGGGTCGCGAAGACCGACAGCGACGCCGACGGCGTCCCAAATCTGGCGGAGATCCTGCTCGGTGGACATCCGGGCGATGCCAAGCTGAAGCCAGCCACCCTGGACGGGCTGTCAGAGAAGGAGAAGGCGCTGGCCGCCTTCCTGAAGCGTTATCCGTGGGAGCCGTTCAAGCCGGTGAAACGTCCGGCGCTGCCGCTGCCAGGGGGGCCAAATCCGATCGACGCCTTCATCAACGAACAGCTCGCGGCGCATAGCCTGAAGCCTCTTGGCGAGGCTTCGGCGGCACAGCTCGCACGGCGCATTTACATGGATCTCATCGGCCTGCTGCCAACTCCGCAGCAGGTGGGCGAGTTTGAAAAGGCGCACGCGACACAGCCTGACCTGGCCGTCCGCCAGCTCACCGACCGACTGCTGGACGACCCGCGTCATGGCGAGCGCTGGGGCCGGCATTTCATGGACATCTGGCGCTACTCCGACTGGGAGGGCTACAAGGGCGCGGTGCGCCTGAGCCAGCCGCACATCTGGCGCTGGCGCGACTGGATCATCGAGTCCCTGAACGCCGGCAAGCCCTACGACCGCATGGTGCAGGAAATGATCGCGGGCGATGAACTGGCGCCGACGGATGAAAACGCCCTGCGCGCCACCGGCTACCTCGCGCGCAACTTCCAGAGCGACCGCCTGCAATGGATGGACAACATCGTGGAGCACACCAGCAAGGCCTTCATGGGCCTGACGATGAACTGCGTGAAGTGCCACGACCACAAATACGACCCCATCCCGCAGACCGACTACTATGCCATTCGGGCCGTCTTTGAGCCCTACCAGGTGCGCACCGACCCGGTGCCCGGCCAGATCGACGTGGCCAAGGACGGCCTGCCCCGCGCCTATGACAAGTCACTGACCGCCGTGACCTACATGTTCCAGCGCGGCGACGAACGCTTTCCGATCAAGGACAAGCCCGTCGCCCCCGGCGTGCCCGCGATTTTCAATGGCAGGCTGGAGGTGAAGCCCGTGAGCCTGCCGCTGGTGGCGCGGCAGCCGGAGAAAAGCGACCACTACAAGGCCGCGATGCTCGCCGCCGTTGAATCGCTGGCCGATCAGGAGCTGCGTGAGATGAAGCGCAAAACGCTGGAGCAGCAGCTCGAACTGGAGGCGCTGGAGGACAAGGGCATGAGCAAAAAGTCCGAGGCCTGGAAAGCCATGGCCTTGCAGGTGGCGGAGCTGCAAAAGCAGACGGCCCTCATCGAGGCGCGCGAGGAGAAGGAAAAGGCGGACGCGGCCCTGCAGAAGGCCGTCGCCACGAAACCGCTGACCACCTCGGTCAAAAAGACCATCGCCACGGCGAAGACGAATGCCGCGACAGCAGCGAAGAAGCTCGCCGCCGCAGAGACGGCGATGAAGGCGCCTGCGAAGGCCACGGATTACAAGCCGCGCACCGTCGCCACCTATCCGGCGACCAGCAGTGGCCGCCGCATGGCCTTTGCGCGCTGGCTCACCTCGCCGCAGAACACGTTGTTCGCCCGCGTCGCGGTGAACCACCTGTGGATCCGCCACTTCGGCACAGGCATCGTCGCCACGCCGGATGATTTCGGTGCAAACGGCAAAAAGCCCACGCATCCCGCGCTGCTCGACTGGCTGGCGGCCGAGTTCATCCGCAGCGGCCACGACCTGAAGCACATGCACCGCCTCATCCTCAGCAGCGCGGCGTATCGACGCGCCAGCGCCAGCGGCCCGGCCACGGCGAACGACGCCGCCGATCCCGACAATGTGTGGTATTGGCGCGCCCCGCTGCGCCGCATGGAGGGCGAGGCCGTGCGCGACAACCTGCTGCATGTGGCAGGCCTGCTCGACCCCACCTTCGGCGGCCCGGACATCGACAGCGCCATCGCCGAGACTAGCCGCCGACGCAGCGTGTATCATCGCCATGCGCAGGAGACGCAGGTGGAGATGGTGCAGATCTTTGACGGCGCACGGCCCAACGAATGCTACCAGCGCGAGCGCAGCATCAAGCCCCACCAGGCGTTGGCGCTGGCGAACAGCCAGGTCACGCTCGATGCCTCCGTGGCGCTGGAAAAGCGGCTCACGGCCGAGGCGGGCGCGGATTACAACGCCTTCGTCGCCGCTGCCTTCGGACACATTCTGAACCGTGCTCCAAAAGGCGACGAACTGCGCCTGAGCACCGCCTTCCTGCAAAAGGAGGGCCGGGACAGCACGCGGCTGCGCCAGCATTTCCTCGGCGCGCTGTTCAACCACAACGACTTCATCACCCTGCGCTGAACCATGAAAATGAAACGCCCCGGCTGCACCGGCACCCGCCGCCAGTTCCTGCTCGACACGGGCATGGGCTTCACCGGCCTCGCGCTGAACGCGATGATGTTCAAGGACGGCGTGGCGCAGGCCGCGCCCTCCACGCAGGACGTGCTCACCGCCTGGCAGACCGGCGAGGCCAAAGCAAAGTCCGTGATCTGGATGTTCATGATCGGCGGCACCAGCCATATGGAGAGCTTCGATCCCAAGCCTGAGCTGACCAAATACGCGGGCAAGTCCATTGATGAGACCCCTTACCGCGACGCGGCCGACCAGACCAAGATCAACAAGATCCTGGCCGAGCCGGGCAAGGAAAAGCGCGAGGTCTTCAAGAAGATCCTGCCGCTCATCGCCGGACACAAGAAATACGGCCGGAGCGGCATCGAGGTGAGCGACCTTTTCCCGCACATCGGCGGCGTGGCGGATGACATCTCCTTCCTGCGCGGCATGTGGACGATCGACAACAACCACGGCGCGCAGCTCACCTTCCACACCGGGCGCAAGATCGGCGACACCGGCCATCCCACCGTCGGTGCCTGGGCCAGCTACGGTCTCGGCACGCTGAACGCGAACCTGCCGGAGTTCGTCGTCCTTGGCGAGCCCAGCGCCGACTGCTGCGGGCGCTCCTTCACCTTTGGCAGCGCCTACCTCGGCCCGGAATACGGCGGTGTGCGGCTGAAGGTGGACCCGAAGAACCCGCTGTCATTCGTCCATCCGGCCGATCCCAAACTCACCTTTGAGGAGCAGCGCGAGGCCTTCAGCCTCATCGGTGAGCTGAACCAGCTCTCCGGCATTGATTACCCGACCGACGCCGAGCTCAACGCGCGCATCAAGGCCTACGAGCTCGCCTTCCAGATGCAGATGGCCGTGCCAGGCATCATGGATTTCTCCAAGGAGCCGGAGCATGTGAAGCGCCTCTACGGCCTCGACCGAAAGGAGTGTCTCGCCTTCGGTTCGCAATGCCTCGCCGCACGACGTCTTGTGGAGCAGGGCGTGCGCTTCGTGCAGCTCTTCCACGGCTACAGCGGCAACGCCGGGCGCTGGGACCATCACAAGGACATCGCCAAGCTGATGCCGCCGATGTGCGCAGAGATTGACCAGCCCATCGCCGGCCTCATTCACGATCTCAAGCAGCGCGGCATGCTCGACGAGACGCTCGTCGTCTGGGGCACCGAGTTCGGCCGCACGCCCGGTGCGGAGTTCCGGGACACCAACGTCAGCGGCTCCGGCCGCGACCACCATCCGCACGGCTTCACCTGCCTCATGGCCGGCGGCGGCACCAAGGGCGGGTTTGTGCATGGAGCCACCGACGAGCTCGGCTTCCACGCCGTCGAGGGCCGCCAATACGTCACCGACCTGCATGCCACCGTGCTGCACCAGCTCGGCCTCAACCACCGCATGATGCACCCCGGCCGCCAGCGCCTGGAGCAGGACTTTGGGAATGTGATCCGAGAAGTGCTGGTGTGATTCATTCCGTGCGGGATTCGGAAGGGGTTATCGTTATGCTCCTGCCGCACGCCATGATTTCACAGCTTCGCTTCATTCTTGCCCTGTTCTGTCTTGTCAGCAGTGCGCTGGCCCAGGTTCCTGGCATGGAATGGGAGCGTCTTACCGAGACGGAAGCACGTGCGGCGGGCTGGTCACTGGAAAAGCTTCAGGCAGCACGTGATCATGCTGCCAAGCTAAAGACAGAGGCGGTGGTGATCGTGACGCAGGGAAAGATCCTCGATGCCTGGGGTGCGGTGGAGGCGAAATTCAATGTTCATTCCATCCGTAAGAGTTTTCTGAGCGCTCTGTGTGGCATCCAGTTGCAGTCAGGCAGGCTGAAGCTTGATGCCAGAATGGCTCAGCTCGGCATCGACGACAACGAACCGGGGCTGACCAAGCTCGAGAAAACAGCCACAGTGCGACAGTTGCTCCAGGCGCGTTCGGGCATCTACCACCCGGCTCTGTACGAAACCGCCAGTATGAAGGCACGTCGGCCCGTAAGGCACAGCCATGCACCCGGCACCTTCTGGTATTACAACAACTGGGACTTCAACGTTTTGGGCACCATCTACGAGAAAGAATGCGTAGCCGGCATTTACGAGGACTTCGATCGGCTCATCGCAAGGCGGATTGGCATGCAGGACTACACAACGGGTGATGGAAGCTATGTGGCTGGTGAGGACTCCATCCATCGGGCCTATCCTTTTCGCATGACAGCTCGTGACATGGCACGATTTGGCCTGCTGTTCCTTCGTGGAGGAAGATGGAACGGCGAAGAAGTCATCCCGGCATCCTGGGTCAAGGAATCCACGACATCCTGGTCTGCCGCTGGCACGCCCGGTGGCTACGGCTACCTTTGGTGGATTGAGCGCAGCGGGATGCATCTGCCCGGAGTCACCCTTCCTCCGGGCAGCTATTCCGCAAGGGGAGCAGGAGGGCATTACATTCTGAACGTTCCAGCCCTGGATCTGGTGATCGTTCACCGTGTGAACACGGACATCGAGGGGAGGCGTGTGGAGTCTGCGGAGTTTGGTGAACTGGTGCGCCTCATCCTGACTGCCTGCCAACCGAAAGTGGACGCACCTTTGGAAGTCACCATGGCTCTTCTGATGAGCCGGCACCGCATTCCGGGCGCCGCTGTTCTTAAGCTCGAGCAGGGGCACGTCCTCTCCGAGCATTACCTGGGGGCATGTGAAGCAGGCAAAGCCGAACTGGTGACTGCCGAAACACTTTTTGAGGCAGCTTCCATGACCAAGCCCCTGGCCGCTTATGCCGCCTTGATGCTGGCCCACCAAGGCAAACTGAATCTTGATCTGCCACTGGTCTCCTATCTTGGCAGGCCTTATCTCGAAGGGGAGCTTCTGCACGAAAGGATCACTGCCAGGATGGTGCTGAGCCATACCAGCGGCTTTCCCAACTGGCGGCCCAAGGGCGGGACCCTGCGTGTGATGCATGAGCCTGGCACGGCATATCTGTACTCCGGCGAGGGTTTTGAATTTCTCCAGCGTGTCATGGAGCAGGTGACAGGAAAAGATTTGGAGTCTTACCTTCAAAATGCCCTGCTGAAACCGCTGGGCATGAAGCACAGCAGCCTCATCTGGCTGAACGAGCGCGCCCACCTGGCCTCAGCCGGACATGATGCACAGGGCAGGGTGAAAGCAGGACGGCATTTGTACAACAAACCGAATGCGGCCTATTCACTCTACACCACCGCGCGTGATTATGCGGCCTTTGTACAAGAGATGCTGAAACCCAGCCTGCTGCCACCAGACGCAGTGCAGGCCATGTTTAAGCCGGTCAGTCCCTCCACGGGGCGTGCGTCGTTGCAGCGTCGCGGCCAGTCGTCCGTAGGGGATGTCCGTTTCGGCCTTGGCTGGAGCATTGAGCCTGCTCTGTCAGGACCACGGGTGCGCCACAGCGGTTCGAATGGCACCGGCTTCCGCAGTTATGTGGAGTTTGATCCCAAGGCCGGGCATGGTCTGGTCATTTTGACGAATGGCAGCAGTGGGGATGGCTTTTGGAAGGATCTGGTGGAGCTCATTGGCGTGCCATGAAACTGCATCTCCGTGATCTTTACCTGCCGCTGCGTCATCCCTTCACCACGGCCAACGGCACGCTGACCACCCAGCATAACCTCTTGGTTGAGCTGAGTGATGGCCGACATTCAGGCCTGGGTGAAAGTCCATCATCACGATCATGGCCGCAGTATGATGCAGCTTCGGCCCGCGCAGCTCTGGAGGCTGTCAGGCCGTTCATCGAGGCGGTTGAATTGGATAAGCCGGAAATCTTTTGGCAGCAGATGCAACCTCTCCTTGGACACCATCCCTTTGCGCTCTGTGCCCTGGACGAAGCTGCGCACGACCTTTGGGGGAAGCGCCGGAACCTGCCTGTCTGGCGGCTTTGGGGGCTCGATGTGAAGAGTCTGCCTCCCACGAATTACACCATCGGTCTGGATACTGTGGAGCGCATGGTCGCCAAGCTCCGTGAGCTGGAAGGATGGCCGCTTTACAAGATCAAGCTCGGCACGCCAGATGACCTTCAGATCGTTCGTGCCCTCCGTCAGCAGACGCAGGCTGTCCTGCGTGTGGACGCCAATACAGGCTGGACTGTGGAGCAGACTCTGGCGTTGGCCCCTGAACTCAAGAATCTGGGCGTCGAGTTCATCGAGCAGCCGCTGCCCCGCGACGACTGGCACGGCATGGAGCGTGTGCACCGTGAATGCGTGCTTCCGGTGATTGCAGACGAAGCCTGTGCCACTGAGGCCGATGTCGGACGTTGTGCCGGCTGCTTTTCCGGCATCAACATCAAGCTCGCCAAGGCAGGCGGGCTAACTCCGGCAAGGCGCATGATCGCCCGTGCCCGCAAGCTTGGACTGCGTGTCATGGTGGGCTGCATGTGCGAATCCAGCATCGGCATCAGTGCCACAGCGCAGTTGCTTCCGTTGCTGGACGATGCCGACCTTGATGGAGCGCTGCTGCTGGCTCGGGATGTGGCAGAGGGGGTCACCATTCATCAGGGCCGTGTGACCTTAAGTGAACAACCTGGCACCGGCGCGAGGCTGATCGAGTGAAGCGGGCCCGGCAGTCATGCCTTGCTCCATCCTCGCCTGACCGGCAGGTTGCCGACGAATGGTCAAAAGCATAGACGCGTCCGATGATCGCAAAGCCGAAAAGATCGGTGTCCGAGATCGTACTCTCAGCCCTCATCCTCGCGAACCATGAAACCTACCCTCCTGATTTTTTCGCTAGCTGTTTTCACCACCACCGCCTTTGCCAAGGTCGAACGCATCTGGATGACGCATCAGTCGCCGGATAACTCGAAGATCGCCATCTCGTGGGAGACGACAAATCCGGGGGAATCGGTGGTCGAGTTTGGCACGTCGCCGCAGCTCGGCGAGAGCGTCAAAGTGGATGGCAGCCGCACGCTGCATCATGTGGAGATTCCGCTGGCTCAAAAGGATGTCGTTTACCACTACCGCGTGAAAAGCGGCGATCAGGTTTCGGACATCAACACCTTCAAAGGCTACCCGTCGAAGCTGCTGCGCATCGCCGTGGTCGCGAACATCCGTGCGGATGCGAAGCTGAACTTCGCCGCGATCAAAAAAGACGATCCGCACCTGCTCATCTCGGCGGGTGACACGGCCATGCAGTATCAGTTTGCCACGCAAGCGGACAAGGAGGCCACGAAGTCGCACAGCACGGCCATCGACACCCAGGCGGAGATTTTCAAGAGCACGCCGCTGATGACCTCGCTCGGCAACTTGGACCGCAAAATCCGCCCAAACGGCCTCAGCATGGAGGAGCCGGGCTATGACATCGAGGCCACGGGCTACCGGAAGTTCTTCGCGCTGCCTGGCAAGGAGTGGATCTGGGCCTGGGATATTCCGGACTTCGATTTGAGGCTCATCAGCGTGGACATGAGCCACACGGGCGACTTCGGAAAACCTAACCAGGCCTGCCACGCCTTCGACAAGGACTCCGAGCAGTTCAAATGGTTCGAGGAGACGATGAACGGCACGAAAGCAGGCTTCGTCGTGACGATGTTTGGTGAAACCGGCGGCACCGTGCGCCGTCACGCCGAGGGCGGATGGAAGCGCGTGATCGGCAAAGGCACGCTCGCCATCTCCGGCGAGTGCTACCACGCCGAGCGCACCGAGGTGGACGGCGTGACCTACTACAACAGCTCCGTGCGCGGCAATGGCACCTTTGGCCACGACGCGCAAGCGGCCTTCTCCGACAAGTCCGCGAGCTACCAGCTCCTCACCCTCGACCGCGAGGCTGGCACGCTAAAATCAGAACTCAAGGCCCTCGATGACGGCCGCGTGCTCGACAGCAAAACCTTCACCAGGCGGGCGAAATGAGGCTTCTGGCTGTCTGGGCGATTCTTCTGCCATTCTCGCTCCACGCCGCGGACAAGCCTGCGCCCGCGAAAACGGTCTTCGTCGTCTCCGGCCTCGAATGCGGGAGCTGCGTTTACATGGTGTAGCACCAGCTTTCGCAAACACCCGGCATTGCCGAGGTCGAGGCGCTGCAAGGTCTCGAAGGCTACGCCAGCGTCAGCTACGATCCCAAGCTCGTCAGCGAGCATCAGATCGCTCAGGCTGTGCGCGAGGCTCCCGGACTTCATGGCACGCCCTACATCGCGTCGATGAAATTGCGTGTACCGGGCTTCTCCCAGCACGCGACCCAGGTGAAAGCGCTTTTTGAGAAATGGAAGCCGTCCATCGAACTCGTCGTCTGGGACGAGCACGCGGGCGAGCTGATCGTGAATTTCGCCGAACTGAAAAAAGATGCCAAGGGAGCCTTCCCACGCGGCTGGAGCCTCTCGCAGCTCGCCGAGGGCCTGCAAGGCCTCGGGCTGAAGTATGAGATTTTGTCTCCCGACACGCTTTGAACCCACTCCGCCGTATGAAACCCATCCTCGCCCTTCTTTTCGCCACCAGCACCTTGGCTGCGGATGCCATCCACACCGAACACGACGTCGATTACCTTGGCGGCGGAAGGAAAGAAAAGGCGGATCTGTATCTGCCCGCGAATCCAAAGCCGGAACAGAAGTTTCCCGCGGTGGTCATCATTCATGGTGGTGGCTGGTCAGGCGGTGAGAAGCGTGCGGCACGCGAGATCAACATCGGCACCACGCTTGCGCTGAATGGCTATGTCGGCATGAGCATCGACTACGTGCTCGCAAACAGCGAGCACCCAGGTTCAACGTGGCCGCAGAACCTGCACGATTGCAAAACTGCCGCGCGCTGGCTGCGGGCGAATGCGGAGCGTTTGCAGATCGACGCGGATCACATCGGAGTGATCGGCGGCAGCGCAGGCGGGCATCTCGCCGCGATGGTGGGCCTTTGCGGCGGCGAGCTTGATCCGCCCGGTGAGGGCGACTGCCGCGTTCAGTGCGCCGTCGATCTCTATGGCCCCGTGCTTTGGTTTGAGCAGCGGGACATCGCCATGTTCCGCAAAACCCGTGCCGAGGCTCCTCAGCTCTACAAACAGGCCGATCCGCGTTCCCACATCGACAAGCAGGATCCACCACTGCTCATTCTGCACGGCACCGCCGACAAAACCGTGGCCGTGGCCGACTCCGAAGCTCTCGCTGCCGCGATGAAAGCTGCAGGAGCCACCTATCAGCTCGAAATCATCCCCGATGCCCCGCACAGCTTCCATCTGGAACCCAGGCAACGCGATCTACGTCCGCTGGTGCTTGGTTTCTTTGACACATATCTGAAGCCAAAGGCTAGGTGAGAGATCTCACTTCACCTGCCCGAGCAACTCCAAGATCTTCGCGGTGATCCTCACCGAGGCCTCGCGTTCGACGCGGTTGGTGCCGAGCCAGGTTTCGTAGCCGCCGAGGTCGTGCTGTGGCGGTGTGGGCAGGTAGCCGTTGCTGCCGTTGGCGAGTTCGATGGTGAAGGTGTCGGCAAACGGGCTCTTCGCTTTGATTTCGAGGCCGATCTCCGTGAAGACCTCGAAGGGGA
>CALDGV010000538.1 GCA_937941745.1 uncultured Prosthecobacter sp.
GGTTGGGCTTGGCTCCCAGGACAGACTGGAGAAGCAGGGCGCTGAGCAGGCACGGGAAAAGAAAACGGAGCATGGCGCGCCTCTAACGACGCTCCGGCGGCCAACTGTCAGGTCAGTTGCACCGCCGTCCATGCTCCGGCTCAAAACAAACCTGCCCAGATCAATCTTCCGGCATCGGGCGGCCCTTCGTCTCCGGAAGGAAGGCCAGGGCGACAAGACCGAGGAGGAAGATCACGCTCATGTAGGAGCAGGCGTTGCGGAAGGCTTCGAGCTTGGCCTCGGGAGTCGTGGCACCAGCCTTCAGAGCGGCCTGGAGGCTGCCAAGGGTGAAGGGTCCGCTTGCGGCCACGAAACGGCCGACGTTGTAGCAGAAGCTCGTGCCCGTGCTGCGCAGGCTGGTGGGGAAAAGCTCCGGAAGGTAGATGGCAAACCCGGCGAAAAGTGCAAGCTGGCAGGCACCCATGACGGCGCTCATCCAGATGTCACCACGGCCGTTGAAGAGCTGGAAGTAGCCCACCGTGGCCACCAGTGCGGCGACATAAGCGATGCCGAAGGCCTTCTTGCGGCCCATGCTCTGGGCAAACTTGGTGAACAACAGCATGCCAAAGAAGGCGCCAATGTTCTGCACGATTGAGTTCACACCGATCCAGAAGGTCTTTTCACCGGTGATCTTGTCGGCGGCGACGCCTTCTTCCTGGAGGGAGCGCTGCATCACATCACCCACCAGCTCCGGGCTGAAGAAGCCAATGCCCCAGAGGCCGATCACACCTGCAACACACAGGACCATCCCCAGCAGGGCGCTCTTCCTCCAGCGGACATCCCCGAGCAGGGCTGAATAGGAGCCGAACTTCACGCCGGCAGCCTTGCCTGCCGCACGGGCCTGCACCCATTTTTCTGGTTCTTTGAGACGGATCTGAATGAAGACGCAGAGGAAGGCGGGCAGGGCGCCGACAAGGAACATGTATTTCCAGGCCGTACCAGGCTCGATGGCCTTGGTGCCTTCCAGATGCCCCATGTACATGCTCACCAAGCCGGCGGTGACGTTGCCGACCGCGGAAAGGGCCTGAAGCGTTCCGAGAGCACCGGCACGCGCAGTGTCCGGAAGCGTGTCAGCCACCAAGGCCACCGCCAGGCCAAACACGCCGCCCACACCCAGACCCGTGAGGAAACGATAGACCGCAAAGTCCACCCAGCCCTTGGAGAACGCCGAAAGACCGGTGCAGACCGAATAGATGAGCACGGTGAGGGTGAGGGTCTTGGCGCGACCGATGCGATCACCGACCGAACCGAAAATGAGCCCGCCCGTGGCCCAGCCTGCCACGAAGATCGAGGTGGCATAACCGCCGAACTTGATGGCGTCCACATCGGGAGGCAGCAGCGCCTTCATCGCGGAGTTGCGCGCCAGCAGGAAAAGCTGCTGATCCAGGCAGTCAAACAGCCAGGCCAGGGAAGCCACAATGAAGACGAACCAGTGGTAGCTCGTCAGGTGCTTGTACCAAGGAGCGTGGGGAGCGGGAAGGGAGGCGGGTTGGCTCATGGGCGCGGAGAGTGGATGCCCCGCGGGGATGTGGCAATCACGAATTCGCGCCTTCCCGGCACCTCAATTTTCATTGCCTTGCAGGATCATTTTTCCTGAAAGAATGGCCGAGGTGGTGAGGGTGGATTCCGGCAGGAGGAAATAGCCTCCACCATCGGCCCGGTGAGGCACGAGAACGCCTTCAAAGTCCGCCTTCCGCCCTGCTCCGGTCGGCGTGATGCTGCCTTTGATCACGCCTGTGGAGGCGGTGATGGTGAGGGCAAGCTTCTGCGTGTTGGGAACGGGCAGCTTCACCAGGCTGGGCGTATCAATCCGGAAGGTCTGGGTCACCACAGGGGGTAGATTGGCCTCGGTGAAGGTGAGGATGGCATTATCATTGCCAGTCCCAAGACCAAGGAGGTTGAAAACCACGGTCTTGGGATCGTAGAGGCTGCCATCCAGATCGAGGTTGAGGATTGTGGGGAAGCCCGGCTTGTAGCTGCGTGTCGGGGTCGCGATGTTGTTCTTGAGCCAGGTGATGCCGTCCAGGTCCGCATGCCGCCCGGCCTGAACACGCGTCCAGCCCTGGACCGAGCCGCGGTTGGTGTAGAGCATCTGATGCCAGGGAACTTCGCCATCTGCACCCAGGGTGCCACCAGCGGTGATGCCGGTGCCATCGGCCAGCTTGCCGCTCCAGGTGACCACACCCGCGCTGCTGACCTTCAGGATCGTGTAACTGCTGCCCTGGGGATAAGCGAGGTCGGAAATGTGATCGACCGGCGTCACTAGGGAGTTGTAGGCCCCCACCAAATTGGCCTGAGCCTGCTGACGCTCGGCGAGCAGATCAATCTCCCCGGGATCCATGGGTGTCTGCGAAGGTGAGGCAACGCCCGTCACCGAACCTGTGTCAGCATCGAAGGTCAGGCGGACGTGCACCGCAGGCACGCTTTGGGTAGGCTTCATCGCCGGAACCACACAGGTGGCCTGCCGGGAGGGCGAGGGCTGTGTCTCCAAAAAGACCTTCGCAGGGAAAATGTAGCTCACACCGCCCAGGATGAGCTTGCCGCTGACAGCCCCGCTGTTGGTCACCGTAAGGCTCAGGCTGCCGCCATGCCGCTGATTGAGTCCGCCGCGTTCCGCCAGTCCGGTGAAAGTGCCGTAAAACTTCTGCGGCAGCGGCTCCACTGTCAGGCTGAAGTTCAATTTGAAGGTCGGCCCGCTGGCAGGCTTGACGGTCGCCACCAAAAGGAAGGTCTTGGGTGCGGTCACCGTGGCACCGAGGAAATTGGGGCGCCCAACCAGCCTTTCGTTTTTGACATCGTAGGTCACGCCTGCAGGGAGTCCCGTCACGGCCGTGATCTGGCCCACGGGCAGGTTCAGCGAGATGGCTCCCATGTTTTGCGACACCATGAATGCTTGTGGGTTCGGCGTCAGCGGGGTGGTGTCCAGGCCATCCGGCCAGCCATCGCCATCGGAGTCGGGGCTGCTGCGGTTCGTGCCGAGCTGCACCTCGCTGTAATTCGAGAGCCCGTCCTTGTCATCGTCGCGGTTGTCCTCGGCAAAGTGGGCCATGAGGGTGTATTCACGCAGCACCGGAAAGATGTAAGGGCTGAGGGGGCTGACCAGCTGGTCATTGAACTTCCAGCCCGCAAAGACATAGCCAAGGGCCGGCGTGGCGCTGATGCTATGCTGGGCTCCAGGCAGGAAGAGGCCGGGCGGCTCGTTGACCGAACCAAAGCTCTCCTGCCCAGCAGCGACCTGGGTGCCAAAGGAAATCACATCCTCCCAGAGGGCCGCCTCATCACGAAGGAAGTCTTCCAGCTTGGTCGCGGAGGTTCCCGGCAGGGCTCCTGCGAGGTCGGATTTCGGAATGCTGCCCTTGATGACCTTGTTGCCTTTAAAGTTCGGCGTGAGTGCGCGCAGCGAGGTGGTGCCGGTCAGCAGCTTGGCCAGATTGAAGCTCCAGCCATCCTCCACGATGGTGACACCGCCGAGACTCTTGTTGATGCGGTCGAGCTGGGAGCGGACCTCCGTCTCCTGCTCCGGATCACCGCGCAAGGAGATGAGGTGGAACTCATCCCGGACCAGAGGACGCTTGGTGCGGATGTGCGTGCTAGCCTGATTGTAAAGCGTGATCGCGGCCTGGAGATTGGCCTTGATGCTCGCGCGCTTGTCCGTGCTGCTGAACTTGAGCACGTCGCCCAGCAGGTCGGCGGCACTCTGCGCATTGAGCTGGTCCAGATTCTCCAGCTCCTTGAGCTGCTGGAGCGGAGCCGCCAGCTGGTAGGTGAGCATCATGTCAAACAGGGCCAGCAGCGCCTTGCAGCTGCCGCGCAGCATCAGCACGTCTCCGTAGTCGAGATAAACACCATCGTCATAGCGCATGTATTCCGGCAGCGTGCCCAGGAAGGTCGTGGAGGTGATCTTCTCCAGCTGTGCCAGCGCGGCCTGCAGGCGTGGATAAGCCGTGGTCTTGAGGTATTCGATTCCCTGGCTGGAGTTCGCCGTGGGTGAGAACTTCTCATTCCCAAAGTCATCCAGTTCCAGCAGGTAGTGCGGCTGCTCCGGATCCACGGAATCATCCTGGATGCCAAGCTGGTCCAGCAGGTCCACGAAGGCCGGCTCCTTCTGCAGCTTCAGCAGGTTCACCACCGCCATCAGCGCATTCGCCTCCGGGTGGGTTTTGGAAAGGTTCAGGGCCGATTGAAAATGCTGCTGCGCCGTGTTCAGCGCGGCGGAGGTGATGAGCGGCACCTGCGGCTCGGGTGCGGTGGTGTTCCAGTCTCCGCGGTAGGTCAGATGCACCTTGCCCCAGGCCACATGCGCATCCGCCGTGATCGGCGGCCCCGCCTGGCTGCTCAGGCTGAGCCGCACATCCGTGTTCATGGAGAAGGGATTGTAGGAGTCCACGCGCAGGTAGTAGGTCGTGCCAGGGGTGGCAAAAAAGGCCAGCTCGCTCGTGACATCCGTGATGGAGTCATCGCTCTCCGCCACCGGGCTCAGGCTGGCCAGGTCCGTGCCCGTGAAGACCATCAACCCTGTGTCCATCGGAATGCGGATGGGCTCAAAGGTCATCGGATCGAAGTCGGGGCCATCCTCCATGCTTCCCGAGGTCTTGACGGTGACGAGCAGCTCGTTGCCGGGCGGGCAGGTCCACTTCCACCAGATCGTGCTGCCCACGAAGTCAGCCAGGAACTCATCGTAGCGGATGAAAGGCTCCTCGATCTCAAAGTAGGCCTCATCCACCGTGCCCGTGACGTTCGCGGTCAGGTCTGAGCCGAGGTCAGCCGCATTGGCGAAGTCATCGTTCGGCGGGGGAACGGCCAGCAGAGGGATCGGAGAAGCCAGAAGAAGGGCAGCCGCCCAGAGGTTCGCGAGTTGCGTTTTCATAGAAGTGTCGGCGCTGGGAGATGACCTGTTCGAAGTACCTACAGGATTCCGGTGCCCCGATTACCGATTATCCTGCGAATCAAGCTGCACCACTTGGGCAGGCCGAGGTTCCGCGAATGACCTGCGAGGAGCTGCCGCCGGAGGCCGTAACACCCCAACACCATGTTCCGATTTCCGCCCTTCCGCTGCCTTGCCGCCTTTACCTTCCTCCTAGGCGGCTCCGCTCTGGCCCAGCTGCCGCCGCTCGACCTCGGGGGGGTGCGCGAGGAGCACCTCATGATCCCGATGCGGGATGGCGTGCGCCTCTCCGCCTACCTTTACCTGCCTCCTGGCGAAGGAAAATGGCCCGTCGTGTTTGAGCAGCGCTACGCCAGCGTCACTGGCACCTCCTCACGCAAAAATTCCGCCGATCTCGCCCGCCGCGGCTTTGCTGTGGCCATGATGAATTTCCGGGGCTCCCAGCAGAGTGAAGGCAGGTACGTCGGCTACCGCGCGCTGGCCTGGGGCGAACAAAAAGATGGTTACGATGTCTGCGAATGGCTGGCCTCCCAGCCCTGGTGCACCGGCAAGGTCGGCACCTTCGGCAGCTCCCAGGGCGGTTTTGCCCAGAATTTTCTCGCCGTCACCCGCCCGCCCCACCTCGTCTGCCAGTACATGGTAGACACCGGCCTCAGCCTCTTCCAGGAAGGCTACCGCATCGGCGGCGTGACCCGGCCCGGGCGCTTCGCCGACTTCGGCGCGAACTGCCGGAATCCTGCCGACAACGAGGCTCTCCTGGCTGAATGGGACCAGCATCCCAACTACGACGACTACTGGCGCGCGGAGGACTGCACGCTGCACTTTGCCGAGATGGACGTGCCCTGCTTCACCATCGGCAGCTGGTATGATTTCATGGTCCAGGGCAGCGTGGCCAGCTTCATCGGCAGGCAGCACCAGGGCGGTGCCAACTCCCGCGGCAGGCAGTGGCTCCTGCTTGGGCCGTGGCTGCATGGCCGTCTGAACAAGGGCAGCAAGGTCGGCGACCTCGTTTATCCTGAAAACGCCACCTGGCCCGAGGTGGAGCACATGGTCCGCTGGTTCGATCACTGGCTCAAAGGCGTGGACAACGGCATCGAGAAGGAGCCCGCCGTGCGCTACTACGTCATGGGGGCGGTGGGCGAACCTGGAGCTCCCGGCAATGCCTGGCGCACCGCCGCCGACTGGCCGCCACCACCGCAGCTTGGCAGCCTCTACCTCCAGCCGGAGGGCCGGTTGGAGGAAAAAGCCCCCACTGCCGCAGAAAGCAGCACCCGCTACGAGTCCGATCCAGCCCAGCCCATGCAGATCGCCGGCCGCTCCTTCCCCGGAGCCAAGGATGCCCGTGATTTTGAGGCGCAGAAGGAGGTCCGCACCTGGACGACCGAGCCGCTCAAGCAGGCCGTCGAATGGAACGGCGAAGTCCGCGCCGAGGTCTGGCTCAGCTCCACGGCCAAGGACACCGACCTCATCCTCCGCGTCACCGATGTGTATCCCGATGGGCGCAGCATCCTCGTCATGGACTATCCCATGCGGGCCCGCTACCGCTCCGGCTGGGACAAGCAGGCCCTTCTCACTCCTGGCGAGCCCGCCCGCCTGGAATGGCACATCGGCTGGACCAGCCTCATCTTCGCCCCCGGCCATCGCATCCGGGTGACCATCGCCAGCACAGGAGCCCCCCTCTATGAGCCGAACAGCCAGACCGGCGGCCCGCAGACCCGCGACTGGCTGAAGGACGCCCGCAGCGCCACCAACACCATCTGGCACGATGCCGCCCGCCCTTCCCGGCTCATCGTCCCCCTCGCCGCGCCCTGAGCCGCGCCCTCCCGGCAGGCAAAACCCGCCTCCGCCTTTGACAGAGGGGCCTTTCTCAACTCCTCATCCCTGCCCATGTCCAAAGGTCTCGGCGAAGTCAGCACCCATTTCTTTCACCTCGGCAGCGCTGCCGAGCCCTTCGTCTTTGCCAGCGGCGACTCCCTGCCCGGCGTCACCGTGGCCTATGAGATGTATGGCAGGCTGAATGCGCGCAAGACCAACGCCATTCTGCTCTTCCACGCCCTCTCCGGCAGCCAGCACGCCGCCGGCTACAATCCCGAGGTGCCGGGCCTCTTTGGCCGCTGGACGGACGACGTGAAGCACGGCTGGTGGGACCTTTTCATCGGCCCCGGCAAGGCGCTCGACACCAACCGCTACTGCATCATCTGCGCGAACTACCTCGGCGGCTGCTACGGCAGCAGCGGCCCCGCCTCCCTAAACCCGGAGACCGGCCAGCCTTACGGCGCCAGCTTCCCTCCCGTGCTCAGCAGCGATGTCGTCCGCAGCCAGGCCGCCCTGCTCGACCACCTCGGCATCAAAAAACTCCACGCCATCGTCGGCTCCTCCGTCGGCGGCCTCCTGGCGCTGAACTTTGCCACCCTCTACCCGGAGCGCGTGAAGATCGTCATGCCCGTGGCCACCGGCCTGCGTACCACCGTGCTCACCCGTCTCACGCTTTTTGAGCAGGTGCTCGCCATCGAAAACGACCCGCACTTCAACGGCGGCGACTACTACGAAGGCTCCGCGCCCGAATACGGCCTCGCCCTGGCACGCATGATCTCTCACAAGACCTTCGTGCACCTGGATGCCATCGAGCGCCGCGCCCGCCAGACCGTCTCCCAGCCCAATGGCCAGCTCGCCTGGTACAAGGTCGGCCACAACGTCGAGAGCTACATGCTCCATCAGGGCAAGAAGTTCGTGAAGCGCTTCGACGCCAACTCCTACCTCCGCATCATCAACATGTGGCTGCGCTTCGATCCCCTCCGCGATGCCGGGGTCGAAAGCTACGAAGAGCTCTTCTCCCGCAGCCGCGAGGCCGGGCATCACTACCTCATCTTCAGCATCGACAGCGACTTCTGCTTCTACCCCGAGGAGCAGGCCGAGATGGTCTCCGCGCTCGAGGCCGCCGGCGTCTCTTCCATGCACATCACCGTGCATTCGGACAAAGGGCACGACTCCTTCCTGCTCGAACCCCAGCTCTACACCCCTCATCTCGTGTACACCCTCGAAGGCCGCTGGCAGCAGTCCTCCCTCGATGAGCCGGTGAACGAGGTGGAGTGAGCCGCCCTGAACGCCCCGTGATGAAGCTGCCCCCCGCCGCCCTCCTGGTCCTGCTCCTGCTCGGCGGTCTTGGCGCAGCCCTCTGGCTTCCGGCTCCGCAGGCCCCGGCCACGGCAGAGGCCCCGGCGGAGCCGGAAGAAGACCTCCGCAAGCAGATCACCCTCCTTGAGGGCCAGGTGGAATACCTCCAGGGCCAGGTCGGCGCGCTTCAGGATGAAAACGCCCAGCTCCTCCAGAAGCTCGGCACCCTCGGCATGAAGGGCATTCCCAAGATGGACCCCACGCCCATGCCGGACGACGTGGCGCCGCCGGACTTTGTCGGCCTCGGCATCGAGCTCATGAAGTTCCGGCAGATCCAGGCCCTGCCCGTGCCCACCACCGGCACCAGCCGCGCTGCCGTGGAAAAAGCCATCCTCGCCTGGCTCCGCCAGCAGCAGCCTGGGGATGAGGCCCCCCGCTTCGCCCTCGCCCTCACCGCCCTTGGCTGGATCGAAAAGCCCCTCGATCCCCTTCCCCTCCTCGCCTCCGTCCTTGCCATCCAGCTCGGCGGCTGGTTCGACAGCGCCAGCGGCACCCTCCTCGTCATTGATGAGCAGCCCGAAGCCGGCAAACCCGCGCCCGACCGCCCCCTCGCCGTCGCCTTTGGCCAGCTCTTCCGTGAATATGGCGGCACCCTCTTCCCCGCCCCCGGCCAGCCGCCCCTGAGCACGGATGAGCGCCTCGCCCGCCTTGGCCTCCTCACCGGCGATGCTGCCCTCACCCGCTTCCTTTACAGCATTCAAAACCCCATCCCCCGCAGTGCCAGCGACCTCCCGGCCGAGGATCCCGACCATCCGCTGAACCAGGTGCCCCTGCCCGTCTATCTCAAGGAGCTCTCCCTCTTCCCCTTCGCCAAAGGCTTTGAATTCGCCCAGGCCCTGCACAGCGCCGCCGACTTTGCCCAGCTCAATTCCGCCTACTCCCGCCCGCCCCGCTCCTGCGCTGAAATCATCGAGCCCGAGCGCTTTCTGGAGGCCTCCCGCCTCCCGCCCGCCGCCGTCACCTTCGCCAGCACCACCCTCGCCGGCGAAAAACCCTACTGGGATGACCGCCTCGGCCGCTTCGCCACCTTCACCGCCCTGCGTGCCTACAACAGCGATGAGGACGCAGGCCTCGGCACCCGCGGGTGGAAGGGCGACCGCCTCCTGACCTATGCCGCGCCGGACCATCCGAGGGATCACGCCGTCTGGCAGATGACCAGCCTCACCCGGGAGGATGCCACCGCCTTCTACAAAGCCATGCGCACCTGCCTGACCCAGCGCTACGATGCCCAGCCCAGCCGGGAAGATCCGCAGGGCCTGGCCCTCGAAGCCCAGGGCCGCCACATCCGGCTCCTGCACAATGCCGGAGGCCTCGGCGTCCTGCTCATCGACGCCGCCACCTCCGCCTTCGCCGAAGCCGCCGCCCTGCTCCAGCCCACCAGCCCCTGAGCCTTCCCGGGCTTTCCCCCTGGAAAAAGTCGGCTCACCTTCATCGCAGGCCCCGTTTTGACTCTGAAATTCCGCCCTGCAACAGCCACCGAGGGCCTGGGCATCCCGGAAAGACGAGACTGGAGACCGGTTTCTGGGGATTTGGCCTGGAAAACAGGGGTTTTTGAGACTCCCGCCTCCTTTTTGAGAACCAAAACCCGGCCCCGAGGCCAAAAAAAGCGGGGCGGCCGGATGGGCCGCCCCGCAGGGAGATCAGGCTGCTGAGATTCGCTGGATCACTTTTCCTGGGCATAGGCCGCGTAGGCCTCGGCGATCTTGCCCGCCTTCTCGTCACCATCATGGAAGACGAAGCGGTGGCGGAGGGTGATCTTCTCCCCCTTCTTCAGGGTCAGCGCGCCGGTCTGCTCCTGCACTTTGAGCTGGGAGAGGCCGAAGGGATTGGCGGTGAAGAGGCCGTAGGTGCGAACGTGCCAGGGGGTGGGATGGCGGAAGCTGCTGGGGTGGTTCAGCATGGCCACGCCGACGGCCTTGCCGCCAACGGTGCCGTGGTAGTCCACCCAGGTGGCGCGCTTGCCCCAGGCCTCTTCATCGGTCTGGCCTTCGCTGTTGATGATCTTGCCGGTGCCCTTGCCGCCTTCCTTGCCGCGGTCCACGGCCATCTCGGTGGGGACGCGGATGCTGAGGCCGGCGTCCTTTTTGTCGTCCACCAGGATGTCGCCCTCGCTGGCGATGAGGAGGATGTCCACGTCGATCAGGCGGTTGCCGCCCTGGACGGCGAAGACGTATTCGCGGACTTCTTCGGAGGTCTTCTTGCCTGCTGCGTCCACGTAGTCGGAGACGGTGCGGATGACGGCTTTTTCGCCGCCCTTCATGTCGGTGATCTCGCGCAGCTTGATGGCGCCGAGGTGGCCCACGCGCTCGGCGGTCTTGCCGCTGGGTTTTTCGCCGAAGGTGGCGCGCTCCGCCCAGGTGTCGTAACCGGCGATGTTTTCATGGCCGAAGCAGAGGCCGCGGTGGTGCGGGTGGTCATGCTGCTCACCCTCGACGGTTTTCATCGGGTAGGCGCGGGTCATGGTGACGCCGCTGGTGCCGATGATGGGCCAGAGGTAGGTCTTGTTGGCCTGGTCCACGACGAGTTCGGTGAGAAACTCGCCATCCAGCTTCACGATGGCACCACCTGTGGCGGTCTTTTCAACGGTGAACTGGGCGGCGCTGGCCGTGGAAAGGGCCGCGACAAGGGAAAGAAGAGGCAGAAGCTTCATGAGAGGTCAGGATGAGAGCGAAGGAACGGTCGTTGTCAGCCGTTTCTTCGCAGATCACCCGTATGCGTTCCCTCCTGCCCGCTCTTCTTGCCCTCGCCGCCCTGTCCTCTCATGCCCAGCTCGCCCCGAACGGAGCCACGGCCTCCTTTCGCGGCAGCCTGCCGCCCAAGCCGGTGGCGCCGCTGAGCGCCGAGGAGGAGGCGGGCGCGGCGAAGACGCTGACCGCGCTGCAGGCGGACTTTGAGACCGTGAAGAAGCATCCGCGCTCAGCGGACGCGGCGATCTTTCTGAAGGCGGTGCGCTATGCGCTCGAGTTCGATGAATGGTATGACAAGAAGCCGCAGGACAACCTGAAGAAGGTGAACGCGCTGCTGGATGAGGCCGCCAAACGCATCGCGGCCCTGAAGCAGGGCCAGACGCCCTGGATGAACGGCCCCGGCCAGAAGGTGCTGGGCTTTTACTCCAAGCTGGATGATTCCGCGCAGCCCTACGGCGTGGAGGTGCCTGAGGGCCTGGAGATCGGCCGGAGCAAGGTGCCGATGTGGATCTGGCTGCATGGACGCGGAGACACGGCCACGGACCTGCACTTTGTGTACAGCCGCCTGACGGCGAAGAAGCCGGGGCAGTTCCAGCCCAAGGGCAGCATCGTGATTCATCCCTTCGGCCGCTACTGCAACGGCTGGAAGTCCGCCGGTGAAGTGGATGTCTTTGAATCCCGCGACGACGCCATCACACGCTTCAACGTGGACACGAACCGCATCGTCATCGCCGGCTTCAGCATGGGCGGCGCGGGCGCCTGGCACCTGGGCGCGCATTTTCCCGACCAGTGGGCCTGCGTGCACACCGGCGCAGGCTTTGCGGATGTGAAGCGCTACCAGAAGCTGACCCCGGAGAAGTATCCGGTGAGCTATGAGCAGACGCTGTGGGGCTTTTACGATGTGCCGGACTATGCGCGGAACTTCCTGAACGTGCCGCTCATCAGCTACAGCGGCGAGCAGGATGCACAGCGCGACAGCGCCGAATACATGATGGAAGTGCTCGGCAAGGAAGGCATGAAGCCACCACATCTCATCGGCCCCGGCATGGGCCACAAGTATCATCCCGAGACGATCAAAGAAGTGCAGGCGCTGATCGAGAAGGAGGTCACCAAAGGCCGGAACAACTTCCCCGATGAAGTCCACATCCAGACGAAGACGGCGCTCTATGGCCGCGTGAAATGGATGAACCTCCAC
>CALDGV010000539.1 GCA_937941745.1 uncultured Prosthecobacter sp.
GGCGTAGGCGGCGAGTTCGGCGAACATGACCACGGCGCCGTTGCCGTCTTTGTCACGGCTGAAGTCATCGCCCATGTAGCCGTAGCTTTCCTCACCACCGAAGACGAGGAACTTGCTGTGCTTGAGGCGCGCGGCGCGGCTGTCGGCGGCGTTGAGGTCGCGGTAGCGGTTCAGGATGTCGTTAGGCAGCGCGGCCTCGTATTTGGAAAGCTTGGCGCTGATCCATTTGAAACCGGTGAGCGTGTTCACGCAGCCGATGCCAAATTTCGCGGCGATGGCGTCTTGCAGCGGGCTGGTGACATAGGTTTTGAGGAAGACGGCGTTTTTCTTGTTCGCGTCGTTGAGGATGCCGAGGTCAAACATCGTCTTGAGGCGATACCAGCCCATGAGGGAGCCGGTCTGGTTGCCGGTGAGCAGCACCATTTCACCCTTTTCGTTGCGGACGCCGACGCCCATGCGGTCGCAGTCCGGATCGGTGCCGATGATGATGTCCGCGCCTTCCTTGTTGGCCAGATCGACCGCCATCTTCAAGGCGGAGGCATTCTCCGGATTGGGCGACTTCACGGTGGGGAAGCGGCCGTCGCGCACATCCTGTTCGGGCACGGTCAGGAAGTTGAAGCCGAGCTTTTTCAGCAGCACGGGCACCAGCACGCCGCCGGTGCCATGGAGGGCGGTGAAGACGATCTTGAGGTTTTTGGCCTTTTCACCCTTCAGGAGTTCAGGCTGAAGCATCATCGTTTCCACGCGCTCCAGGTACTGGGCATCCATGTCTGCTCCGAGCAGGGTCACTTTGCCCTGCTGATCCGCTGGCAGCGGCGTGTAGGCTTCATCCTTGATGGCGTTCACCTCCTTGATGATGCCGCTGGCGTGAGGTTCCACGATGCCGGCGCCGTCGTTGAAGTTCACCTTGTAGCCATTGTCGTGCGGCGGGTTGTGGCTGGCCGTGAGCATCACACCCGCATCGGCGCGAAGCTGGCGCACGGCAAAGCTCATCTCCGGCGTGGCGCGGCAGCCATCGAACAGGTACACATCTGCGCCATTCTCCGTGGCGATCTGGGCGCAGCGCTTGGCAAACTCAGGGGAGAACATGCGCGTGTCATGGCTGAACACGATGGTGGGCCTGCCGCCCAGGCCTGCCTTTTCACGCCAGGTCTTGATGTAGGCCACAAGTCCGCGCGTGGCGCGGCCCACGTTGTAGAAGTTCATCGAGTTCGTGCCGACGCAGGGATGATCCGGCTGCTGATCGGCTGCCGCCTGGCCGCGCTCCGCCTTGGTGACCACCTTGCCGATCGTCCGCCCGCGCAGGCCGCCTGTGCCGAACTTCAGGGCCTGGAAGAAGCGGTCGTTCAGCTCCGCCCATTCTCCGGCGGTGCTGAGCTCCTCGATGCTGGCGCGATAAACCGGATTGGTGCTGGCGGCGAGCAGGGCCTGAATGTTGTCGAGGCTGGATTTCAGGAGCTGACCGGCGTCAGCGGCGGCTTGGAGGGAGGCTTCGAGGGACATGGGAAAGGGTCTGAAAAGATAGAAAATGCAATAAGCGGGCCGAGAATAGCGGCTGGGCGTGGCTTGGCAATCCCTGCGCTTGCGGGGGGTGAATTTGCCTTCCGGATGCCGCTGATTCGAGGCTTGGGATGGCTACGAATTCGTTTCACGAAGCCGGGTGCGGAGGTTGCCTGGCCTCCGCAAAGATCGGGGCATGCCCGGCACTCCGAAACTCAGGACCCCATCGTTCAGTCAGCGCACCCAGGATGCGCTGTTCAGCCAAGTTCATGGGGGCAATCTGATCTACAACACCTGCTGGGAGGATCCACGCCTGGATCGCGAAATGCTGAGGCTCGGCCCTGACAGTCGTGTGGTGATGATCACCAGCGCGGGCTGCAATGCCCTGGACTACCTCCTCGATGGCCCGGCTCAGATTCATGCGGTGGACATGAATCCGCGTCAAAACGCACTGCTGCAGCTCAAGATGGCGTTCATCCAGCGCGGGCGCCATGCGGACCTCCATCAGACGTTCGGGCTGGGCTCACATCCGGACTTTCGAGGCCTGCTTGAGGAGTTTCGCGGGCACCTGCATCCCTTTGCGCTGCGCTACTGGCAGTCAAAGCACTACTACTTTCGCAGCTCGCCCCTCAATCCATCATTCTACTACCGTGGCACCGCAGGCCAGATGGCCTGGATCGCGCTGCACACCTTCCTGGGCAATCGCCGGGTGCGCGATTACATGGATGCGCTGCTTCAATGCAACAGTCTGGCGGAGCAACAGAAGCTCTATGAGCACATCCAGCCGGTGCTTTGGAACGGACTGATCTCCTGGCTGCTGCGCCAGCCTGTGGCCATGACCATGCTGGGCGTGCCGAGGGCCCAGATGCGGCTCATCGAATCTCGCTTTCCAGGCGGGATGAGCGGCTACCTGCGGGCCAAGCTCGAGCACGTGCTCACGCAGGTGCCGTTCTGGGAAAACTACTTCTGGCGGGTGTACTTCACCGGGCACTACACTGCCGCCTGCTGCCCCAATTATCTGAAGGAGCAGCACCAGCCCACTCTCCGGTCCCGTCTGGAGCGCTTGCATACGCACAGCACCACCGTGGCGAACTTTTTGAGGGAGCATCCAGGCAGCTACAGCCACTTTGTGCTGCTGGACCATCAGGACTGGCTGGCTGCGCATCGTCCTGAGGATCTGGCGGAGGAATGGAGGCTCATCCTGGCCAACAGCGCCCCCGGAGCCTGTGTGCTCATGCGTTCAGCCAGCCCGCTGATTGACTTCATTCCCGCCTTCGCCCGCGAACGGCTGACCTTGGATGAAGACCTTTCCGCCCAGACGCACCAGCGCGACCGCGTGGGCACCTATGGCAGCACCTTCTTTGCCCGGATTGACGCATGAGTGACATCGAAGCGGCATCTCCTGCCACCGCCGAAAAGGCGCTGAATCATTCGGCAGCCTTGTCGGGCTACTACCGCTGGCATGCCGGCATCTATGACCTCACCCGCTGGGCCTTTTTGTTCGGGCGCCATGCGCTGGTGCGTGCCGTGCGTCAGGAGAGGATGATGCCTGCACGCATTCTGGAGATTGGCTGCGGCACCGGGAAGAACCTGGTCGCCCTGGCGGAAAGCTTTCCCAAGGCCCGCATCATGGGGCTGGACCTCTCCCGCGAGATGCTGGAGCAGGCTCGTGCCAAAGTGCGTCCCTACGGAGCTCGGGTCGGGCTGCTGCACCGGCGTTATGAGGCGCCGGTGGCCTTGGAGCAGAAGTTCGACCTCATCGTGCTGAGCTATGCCCTCACGATGATGAATCCAGGCTTTGAAGAAGTGCTGCGGCTCTGCCGGGAGGATCTGAGTGAGCAGGGCCTGATCGCCGTCGTGGACTTTCATCACAGCCGCTGGGGATGGTTTCGCCGCTGGATGGGGCTGAACCACGTCCGCATGGAGGGCCAGGTGCTGGATGGCCTTCAGCGTGGGTTCACTCCGCTCGTCAGCCAAGTGCGTCCCGGCTATGGCGGGCTGTGGCAATGGCTGCTTTTTATCGGCCGGAAAGGCTGAGCCTCCGGCTTCAGGCGGTGCGCTTCACTTCCCAGGTGTGGATGGCTGGGTTGCAGATGTCCCGCACAAAGGGCGCGTCAGGGGCGTTGTCGCCGAAGACGTAGATGCGCTTCCTCAGAGTCAGCTTCGTGATGGTGAAGCCGGGGTTTTGCAGGGAGCGGAAGTAGCCCAGGATGGTCTCCTTTTCGAGGTCGAGCGCGCCGCCCTTCATGCCGTAGTCCAGCACGAAGGCCGCCTTGGTGAAGGCTGGGGTCGTGGCGTCACGCACTTCCTGGCTGATCGGGTCCAGCAGCACCTGCCGGACAAACGCTTCCAGGGCTGCGGAATCGCCTTCGTAGTCCACGCGATAGACGTTCGTTTCACGGTAGGTCAGCTTCTGCGCCAGCGGAGCGTACAGGAGCTTCTGGCAGTCGCTTTCGTGATCAAATTTGCCGAGGATTTCGAAGGCTTGGGTCATCTGGAATGAGCCTGTGCCTAGCGAGGAAGCCCCCCGCCGCAACTTTCTTCTGCCCCATCGGTTGGAGACGGGCGAAACCCCCTGTTCCTGCATGAACGCCCAGCCCTTCAACCGCCGCGATTTTCTGAAGACGACCAGCAACGGCTTCGGCTACCTCGCCTTTGCCGCGCTTGCCCAGCAGCAGGCCCTGCGGGCGGCCGCAGGCGCCGGGCCTCTCTCCCCCAAGAATCCCCATTTCCCGGCCCGGGCCAAGCGGGTGATCTTCCTGTGCATGCAGGGCGCGCCTTCCCATGTGGACCTGCTGGACTACAAGCCCAAGCTGGCGGCAGATTCCGGCAAGGGGGCACCCTCCATCGCAGGCCGCTATGGGCAGGCCAAGCTGATGAAGTCACCCTGGAAGTTCAGCCAGCATGGCAAGAGCGGGCTGTGGATCTCGGAACTGCTGCCGAACCTGGCCCGTCATGCCGATGACCTGTGCGTCATCAACTCGATGTCCACCGATCTGCCGGCGCATCCGCAGGCCTTCACCCAGCTGCACACGGGCAGCACGCAGTTTGTCAGGCCCTCGCTGGGTTCCTGGGTGCTCTATGGCCTCGGCACGGCGAATGAGAACCTGCCCGGCTTCATCACCATCAATCCTCCGGCAAATGCCACGCGCACCTTTGGCAGCGCCTTCCTGCCTGCGATTTACCAGGGCACCAAGGTGGGTGGAGCCACCCTGCCGGGTGCCGGGGCGCTGGCACGCCGCTTTGGCGCCGGGGGAGATGAGCAGGCCAGCATCGCCAACATCAAGAACAGCCGCTACTCCACGGAAGCGCAGCGCACGCAGCTCGATCTGGTGCAGGCGCTGAACCAGTCCACCCGGCAGCAGAACGGCGGGGTCAGCCCGGAGGTGGAAGGGGTGATCGAATCCTATGAGCTGGCCTTCCGCATGCAGGCCGAGGTGCCAAAGGTTCTGGACCTCTCCAAGGAGTCTGCGGCCACCAAGGCGCTCTACGGCATCGGGGATGGTGACACGGACATGTTCGGCAAGCAGTGCCTCATGGCACGCAAGCTGGTCGAGGCCGGTGTGCGCTTCGTGGAGGTCACCCACGGCAACTGGGACCAGCATTTCAACCTCAAAGCCCAGCTGGAGCGCAACACCAGCCAGACGGACAAGCCCATCGCTGGCCTGCTGGCCGATCTGAAGGCACGGGGTCTGCTCAAGGACACCCTCGTCATCTGGGGCGGCGAGTTCGGGCGCACGCCGCACAGCCAGGGGGAGGATGGCCGCGACCATAACAACAAGGGTTTCACCTTCTGGATGGCCGGCGGCGGAGTGAAGGGTGGCATGAACTACGGCATGACGGATGACTACGGCTACGAGGCGGTGCTGAACAAGATGCACGTCCATGACTGGCATGCGACGGTGATGCACCTCCTGGGCCTGGATCATGAGCGCCTGACCTTCCGCTATGCCGGGCGTGATTTCCGCCTCACCGATGTCTATGGCACGGTGGCCAAGGAAATTCTGGCCTGAGTTGCAGCCTGCGGGGATCGCAGATACCTCGCGGCATGTCCGAAGCCAGCCATCGTCATCCCCGCATTGCCAGCACCACAGGCGGCCTGCCCTCCGCCGTGCGCTGGGCGCACCTCCTCATGGAGGATCGCCTCCAGCCCGGAGACGCCGTGATTGATGCCACCTGCGGCAATGGGCATGACACCCTGTTTCTGAGCCGGCTGGTCGGCCGGGAAGGGCATGTGTGGGCCTTCGATGTTCAGGAGGCCGCCGTGCTGGAGACCCGGCGGCGGCTGGAGGAGGCAGGCATCGCGAATGCCCATGTCATTCATGCCGGTCATGAAACCATGCGGGACAAGCTGCCTGCCGAGTGGCATGGCCGCCTCCAGGGCATCATGTTCAATCTCGGCTACCTGCCGGGGTCTGACAAAAGCATCATCACCCTCACGGACACCACCCTGAAGGCCGTCAGCGATGCGGCGGACCTGCTGGCTCCAGGAGGTCTGCTCACCATCGCCGTGTATCCAGGGCATGATGGCGGCACTCAGGAGCAGCGCGCCATCGAAGCCTGGGCCGCCGCCTTGCCGCCAAGGCAGTTTGAAGCCCAGCTCCTGCGTCCCATCAACCGCAGCGCCAGCCCGCCCGAATGCTGGGCGGTGTGGAAGCAGCGGGCCTGAGCCGGAGAGATCTGCCCGATCAGGGCACCGGCTGGCCTTTGGAGCCGATGCAGTAGAGCGAATTGGCCGTGCGCACAAAGAGGCGCTTGTCGCCAATGGCGGGAACGGAGTTCACCGGGCCGTCGAGCTTGCTGGCACCGAGCTTTTCAAACTTCGTGCCTGCCTTGATGACGATGAGGTCACCCTGCTGGCTGGCGCAGAAGATCTTGTCGTCCGCTGCGACCGGGCTGCTGAAGAACTTGGCGCTGCCCGCGGTGCCTTCGACGCGCTCTTCATAGATCACCTTGCCGGTCTTGAACTCCACGCAGCGCAGGATGCCGCCATCACCGAGCAGGTACATGTGCTCGCCGATGACGAGCGGGGAGGGCACGTAGGGCAGGCCTTTGGGGATGTCGAACTCCACCGGCACAGGCTTGCCGCTCTTCAGGTCCAGGGCCGCAATCTCCTTCACGCCGCCACCAGTGCCGAAGGTGCAGAAGTAGAACTCATCGCTGAGCACGCCGGAGCCCAGGCTGCGCTGCTTGTAGCCGGGGTTGTGCTGCCAGTTGATCTTGCCGGTGGCCACATCAATGCCCATGACACCGCTGCCGTTGTTGGCGCAGATGAACTCCTTCTTCCCATCCTTCAGCACATGGACGACCGGTGTGGAGAAGGTGTTCAGGCAGTTCGGCAGCTCGGTCTTCCAGACCTGCTTGCCGGTCTTGGCATCCAGGCCCACGAAGCAGGTCTTCCACTTCTGCTGCTCCGGATCTTCGGTGTAAACCTTGCCGTCACGCTGCCAGTCAAACTCGCTGCGCACGATCATGATGCCATCGGCCACGACCGGCGAGACGCCGGTGCCGTGCTCATGAATGTAGTTGGCCACGTGCTCGTTTTTCCACACCAGCTTCCCGGCATGGTCCAGCGCCAGGGCCTGGATCGTGGTGCCCGTGCTCCAGTTGATGTACACCCGCTCGGCATCCACGAAGGCGGAGCTGCTGGCAAAGGTGTTGTAGGTCTTGTGAAGGTTGTGCGGGACGAAGGACTCCTCATGGCGCCACAGTTCCTTCCCGTCTGCGGCGGAAAGGGCGATGACCGCGCGCTTGCTGGCATCGGTTTCGGCGGTGACCACCACCATGTCTCCCCAGATCACCGGTGAGGACCAGCCTTTGCCCAGGGCGACTTTCCATGCCGTGGTGCTTTCATCCACCGTGGCGGGCAGGCCCGTCGTGTCAGACACCCCGCTGCCATTCGGACCGCGGAAACGTCCCCAGTCCGGCGCAGCGAACGCAGAGGAGGCAAACAGGAGGGCGGCTAGGGAGGTGGCAGCAGTCAGTTTCATGCAGAAGGGGGGGAGATTGGCAGGGCGCTGAATCGTCCGCGAGCGCTCTTTTCTTGCCGGGTATTTGCCTCACGGCGCACGGAGCCCTGCTTTCCCGGACGAAACAGCGGCTCCAGGCGTCATCGAGCTTGCATCACCATCAAACCCGTCCGCGTCCCGGCGGCATACCTGCCTGTCACCAGCCCCTGCTTCTGCAGCAGCGCTCCGCTCAAGCTGAGGTGAAGGCCCTTCACCGCATCTTTTCATGGTTTCTGAGAGGGTTGGTGGGGCAAATGAGCGTTCGGCTAGGTGTTTTCGGGGGTTTCAGCCTCAACCTGAGCTCATCCCATGGACACCATGAACTCATCCCGTGGACAAGATGATCTCATATCGCGGGCAAGATGAGCTCATACCGTAGGCAGGGTGAGCTCATGTCGTGGGCAAGATGATCTCATATCGCGGGCAAGATGATCTCATATCGCGGGCAAGATGAGCTCATGTCGTGGGCAAGATGAGCTCATATCGCGGGCAGGATGAGCTCATATCGGGGGCACGATGAGCTCATGTGGGGGGAGCGATG